>NZ_DATIRC010000217.1:0-4202 GCF_035470145.1 Romboutsia sp. | reverse complement strand
ATAAAGAGGATTATAAAGCTATTTATTTAAATACAGTAGATGCTACGTTTGCAGATGATGAAACGAAAAAATGGCTTAGAAGTTTAATATAATCACAAATAATAAAAATAAGTACTCTATTTAATATTTTGAGTACTTATTTTTAAAAAACATATTACATTTTATCAGGCTCTTTATAGTCAACACCTTTAGTATCAACTTTTATAGATTCAATAATAACTTTTTCAATAGGAGCATCATTTTTTCCTGTTTCAATATTTTCTATTTTATGAACAATGTCCATACCATTTATAACTTTACCAAAAGAAGCATATTGACCGTCTAAATGAGGTGCATCTTTAGTTACAATAAAGAATTGGCTACCAGCACTGTTTTTCTGTTGACTTCTAGCCATAGACAATACACCTTCAGTATGAGATAAGTCATTTTTGAACTTGTTTTTAGTAAACTCACCCTTTATACTATATCCAGGACCGCCCGTACCAGTGCCATCAGGGTCTCCACCTTGAATCATAAAGTCTTTTATAATTCTATGAAAAGTGAGACCATCATAAAAACCACTATTTGCTAAAGATATAAAGTTATTTACTGTGTTTGGAGCTACATGAGGATAAAGTTCAGCCTCAACAGTACCGAAATCTTTAAATACTATAGTAGCTATAGGAAGCTCTTTAGGAGGAGTTCTAACTTCATCAACAACAGTTTTATTTGATGAACATCCAACTAAAGCCAAAGTTCCTGCAAGCAAGCTTGCTAAAAATCCTTTTTTCGTTTTACTAATCATATTTTTACCATCCTTATGTTAATTTATGGATTTATTATATCATATAAAAAAGTAATACTAAAATAAAAATATAGATAAATAAAAAGTATTGGATCCATCATAGAATTATTTGTAAATTAATGCATATAATATAGATAAAATAATGCGTAATGGAGGTTTTTGAATGAAAATGTTACATAAAACTAGAATTATACTTTTTATGATATGTACAATGTTTTTTATGGGATTTAGTGTAAATGAATCTTATGCAAAAGAACCTATTATGGAATATAAGTTTACAGTAGAAGAGCAAAAAGTTAAGAGGGCTCAGTTTATATGGAAATCTTGCATAGAAGAACTTAGAAATGAAAATATATTAACTGCTATTGATGTTAAAAATATAAACAGTTATTTAAGTAAAGAAATGAGAAGTGAAAAATTTGAAGCTCCATTAAAAATATATGATAGACAAAAGAAAGCACTTAGACCAAGTACTATAGAAAAAATGGTAAGAGACAAAGTAATAACAGCAGAACAAGGTGGAAAACTTCGAGATAAAATGAGTAAATATAATTTATCTAATTTAGAAAAATAAACATAGAGACTTCTTTTTAAATTTAATGCATTATTTAGATAAATATAATACAATTAATTTAAGTATACTATTCTCCTTGGTATACTTAAATTAAAACTTATTTTTAATTTTAAAAGAGAATTGAAATGGTCGGATCATTAAAAGCTAACTATTTTTATAGTTAGCTTTTAATGCTTTTTGTAAAATTGAATTTAACTATTAGTAATATAGTAGATTTTTAAAATGTTAAAAATTTGTAAAATTAACTCGAAATTAACTAAAATTTGTTATTTTATACCTAAAAATATGAAAATTATGTATAATAATTATAAAGAATAATATTTAAAATATAAGCACTGATAAATGGGGGGAATATTATTGACGGTGAGGCAGATAGTACCTAAAGAACTTTTTATACTTTTGGGTGTGCATATATTTACATTTTGGATAAGTTTTATTTTATTTAAACGTATTGATACACAAATGGTGTATTATACATCTGTACTTGTAAGTAGTTTGGTTGGAATGGCTAGTGTATTAGTATGCATGGTTTCTATAAATATAAGTGAAAACAGTTTTTATAAATATATAGCACTTACATTTGCATTTATAGGAGTATTGAATGTAGTATTTATATTAGTAAATGCTTTAAATTTATTTGGATTAGATACAGTAAATAAAGGAATTCAAATAAATGTAGGTGCTATTGGTTTTGAGATTGTTTCATTTATAGTAGCATTTAAATACTTAAATGAGAATTTAGACACAAGTAAATTCATAGTTTCAAGGATTATTTTAATACCACTGATGCTACATATAATTATAAATACACACATAGTACCTAATTTATTTCATGTAAGATATGGTCCAAATGCACTAAGAAATATTATTTCAATAATATATATTTTAATGTTTATATATATTATTTATAAGATAATCAAAAATAAAAAATTTATATTAAACAGAACATACAAGGATCTTATAAGCTATATAATACTTAGAACAATATTATTAAGTATAGTATTATTTTATGAATTTACACATTTCAATTATATTTTTAAACTGCAAGAAATATTACTTATAATAATTGTAATCATTAGGCTTTTTACAACTTATTATATGATGAAAATTTCAGTTATAGATATTATAAAAATTCCTAATGAAATCTTATATAAAAGTTTGCTAAGAGAAAAAGAAATTGCAGAGGCTAGAAATGAATTTTTATCAAATATATCACATGAATTTAAAACACCGGTAAATGTAATATACTCGGCAGTTCAAATGCAGGATTTGAATATAAAAAATAATAATGTTGATAAAATGGAAGCGCTTAATATAATAGTAAAACAAAACTGTAATCGATTAGTAAGACTTATAAATAACTTTATAGATTCAACAAAATTTGAAAATAATAACTTCATTATTGATCTAAAGTGTTTAAATATAGTAAGAATAGTTGAGGATATTACAATGTCAGTTTTAACCTTTGCTGAAAATAAAAATATAGAATTAACCTTTGATACTTGTAAAGAAGAATTATTTTGTTTAGCAGATATAGAGTTTATTGAAAGAATAGTTTTAAATTTACTTTCAAATGCTATTAAATATAACAAAGAAAAAGGAAACATTATTGTAGAAATAAATCAAAATGATGATGATGTAATTATATCTGTAAAAGATAGTGGGATAGGTATACCAAAAGATAAAATGGATAAATTATTTAATCGCCATGATAGAATAGATAGAAATTTATCAAGACATAAAGAAGGCACTGGAATAGGATTGAATATAGTGAAACAAATGGTAGAAAGCTTAGAAGGAACTATATTCATAGATAGCGTAGAAAATGAAGGAACTATCGTATATGTATATTTAAAAAAACTTAAAGGAACATACGAAGAAGAGTATATCAAATTTAATGATTTAGAACAAAAGGTAGAATTGGAATTATCAGACATATAAAAAGTAAGAGTATAATAGAAATGAATAAAAATAAATAAGCAAAAATATGGAGGTAATAATGAGAGAACTGCTAGAGATAAATCCTATAATTGGAGCTATCAAAAATGATGAACATCTTGAAGAAGTTGTAAAATCGGATTGTGATATTGTCTTTTTATTAAATGGAGATATACTTACTTTAAAAAAGAAAATAGAATTTTTACATAAACATGATAAGAAAGTATTTGTTCATATAGATATGATATCAGGTATATCATCAAGTCCTGTAATTGTAGATTATATAAAAAGAGAATTAAATTTAGATGGAATTATAACTACTAAAACCAATATTGTAAAAAGAGCTATAGAATTAGACTTAAAAGTTGTTCAAAGGTTTTTCTTTATAGATTCAATGTCTCTTGAAAATGCAATCGAAAGTTTAAGAAAAGTAAAGCCACAAGCAATAGAAATTATGCCAGGAATACTACCTAAAGTAATAAAAAGAATGAACAAATCATATCCAAGTATTCCAATAATATGTGGGGGACTTATAGATGAAAAAGAAGAAATAATAAATGTCTTATCAGCAGGAGCAATGGCTGTATCAACTACTAAAGTTGATATGTGGTAAAATAATACCCTAAAATATTAAAAAAAATTTGAATATTATGAAAAGATTGTTTATTAAATATCTAACGATCTATTCTGTTGACGGGAAAATGGTTTCATGATAATATCTAATTAACTTAATATTAGGCTGGAGAAGAGAGAGCCAATAGTTTTTTACTATAGGCTCTCTCTGTTTTTTTGCCCAAATATCATGTTATCTAAAAAATATAAAGTTGTTTAAAAACATAAGGAGGCGTTTAGATTGAAAAAAACATTAATTTGAGAATGTATATCTGAATTTATTGGATCATGGAT
>NZ_DATIRC010000216.1:0-9014 GCF_035470145.1 Romboutsia sp. | reverse complement strand
ATTGTCTAGCATACAAGTTACTTTTGAATTATAGATAGTACTTCTACAGAATATATCTTGAGATATTCTATATTGTTCATCTTTAAAATCTTTTAAAGCATATGTACTTTCCTTACATTTTGCAACTCTTTTATCCTTTTTACAATCACGAACTATAACTCCCATTGGGCAGTACTCAGTTATCATAAGTGGAGTATATCCATATACCACAGCTTCTATTTGCATATCTGTATACTTTAATGTTTCTTTTATCTCGTATATATTTAATTCTTGAGATAAACATAAATTAGTAGCTCCAGTTTCTTTAAAGTGATTTATTGTTTCACTATTAAATGCATTTAAATAGTAATCTATATTTAATTCTTTATCCTTGAAGTAATCTAAAGCTCCCCAACTTCCAACTTGTACAGAATTCACACCTGTTTGCTTGGATTTTTCTAATTGTTTATACTCTTTATGTCTTATGATTCTTGGTGCTGAATATGCTATTTTCTTATTAAATTTAATTCCCGTCTTTAGTGCTTCATCAAGCGTGTTAACATCTTCATAGTAAACTATATCGACATTACACTGTAATGCGGCTTCTAGTTGTTCTATGTTCTTAACTTTTACTGATATTTTTTCAAATGAGTCTCTGCTTACTTTAGTTGGATTATATTTTATAACCTTATTTTTATGATTTCTATTTTTTATCTTAACTCTTTGTTCATCTAAAAGTTCAATACAATCTCTTCTCATTTGATTTAGTATACTTACTGGTAAGCTAACAGTATCATCTAATATTATTTCTAGATTTCTAAGTACATAAGGAGTATTTCCAAGTTTTTGCATTTGAGTTTCTACTTTTTCTTTACTTAACGCAACTTTCATTGCAGGTTCAACGATTTTATCTCCCTCTATGGTTGCACTATTTCCTTTTTTATCACTTAATGTAAGTATAGGGCTTTGTCCTAATTTTATAGTTATTTGTGCATCTATATCACTTTTTATAAGTTCTTTATCTTGTTGGAATGTAGCTTGTACTCTATCCATTAATTCACTATCAGAAGTTTTAAATACAATTTGTCCTCTTTTTGCATCTCCAACAAAATCTAGCTCTATTAGTTCACCTTCGTATCCTATAGTATGTATATCACCATTTTTTATAATTCTTCCTATAGTTCCTCCACCAAGGTTTATCCCATCACCCTTTTTAAGGGTATTTTCAAGCATTATTTTAAGTCTTTTAGTTCTTTTGTTATGATCTAGAACTTTCCCTATATATAGCCCTTGATTATTAGGTATTTCTGAATTCATAACATCCTTTCCTACTTCACCTAATACAAGACCTTTAGTAAATTTTCTATTGAAGATGGTATATAAATCACTTATTGTTTCACCTGATACTTTCAGTTTATTAGTTTCATTATATTCATCTACTGCTTTTCTATAACTATCTATAACTGTTGCAACATACTCTGGCTTTTTCATTCTTCCTTCTATTTTCAGAGAATGAACTCCTGTGTCTATTATTTTATCAATTTCTTCTATAGTATTTAAATCTCTTGGACTTAATAAATACTCTCCATTACTATTAATAACTTCACCAGTATGTATATCTATAAGTTCATACTTTTGTCTACATGGTTGAGCACATCTTCCTCTATTTCCAGATCTATTTCCTATCATACTACTCATTAAGCATTGTCCTGAATAGCATACACATAATGCACCATGAACAAATACTTCTATATCTGCATCACAGTTATCACAAATATACTTTATTTCTTCTACAGTAACTTCTCTAGCTAAAACTACTCTATCAAATCCAATTGATTCTAAGTATTTAACATCTTCTAAAGAATGTGCAACCATTTGTGTACTTGCATGTATTTCGAAATCTGGTAACTCTTTTTTTATAAACCTTGCCATACCTACGTCTTGAAGTATTATAGCATCTACATCTATGTCATATAAAAATTTTGCATATTCTACAAAATCATGTATTTCATTTTGTTTTATTAACGTGTTTGCAGTTACAAATACTTGTACACCTCTTATATGTGCATATCTAACTGCTTTTTTTAATTCATCTCTATCAAAATTGTTTGCTGATGCTCTTGCACTAAAATCTTTACCACCTAGGTATACAGCATTTGCTCCATTTTGAACTGCTGCTTTTAATGCTTCAAAAGACCCAACGGGTGCTAATAATTCTACGTCTTTCATATTGTCCTCCTTTAAGGAATATTTATCCTATATTTATAATATCCCTAATTGTAAAAATTAAAACCTTCAGGTTCCCCTGAAGGCTTAATTTCTGTTATTATTTCATTGCTCTAAGGTATTTTACCTCGTTTTCAAGTTCTATTTTTTCTAGCTGTACTTTATATGCATCATTTTGGAACTTTGAAGATAATTTTTCTGCTACTGTAGCTTTTTCTTCTGCTACGTCAATTTGAGCTTTAAGTTCCTCAATTTGAGCTTTATAGCTATCAACTTCTTCTTTAGAAGCTTCTGTTCTATTCCCTAATTCTTCTATTTGTGATTTTTGATCTTCAATCACTTTATTTAGTTCCTCTATTTTTGCATTATAATTTTCTTGCTCTTTTACTTTATTTTGTAATGAAATTTGTAATTTTCTCATCTCTAGTTTAAGCTCTTCATCTGACTTGCCAACTTTGTTCTTTAGTTCATCATTTTGCTTAGAAAGTTCATCATTTTCTTCTGAACATTCAAATAGTATATCTGTTATATTAACAGCTGTAACTATAGCTGCAACAGATTTACTTAATCTAGGATTATTTTCAATTACTCTAGTCATTTCTTTATCAACATATGATGCAACACTTATCATGTGTTGCTCTGATTTATCTCCCACCATTGGATATTCAGCACCGTTGATTTTTACCATAACCTTATTCATACTAACACACCCCTTACGTTAGTTAGTTAGATCTTAAGTTTGCATTTAATTTTTCACTTAGCTCACTTAATATCTTATCATGTACTTTTGCTACATCTTCATCTGTTAAAGTCTTTTCAGCACTTCTATATGTTATAGAGTATGCTATAGATTTATGACCTGATTCTATTTGTGCTCCTTTATAAACATCAAATAATTCATAGCTTTCTACTAGTCCTGCACCGTTAGCTTTGATTATATCTTCTATTTGCTTAACAAATACATCATCTTTAACTATCAATGCTATATCTCTAGATGTAGATGGGTATTTTGGTAATGGACTGTACATTTTAACACAATTTAAGTTTTCAAATACTAAATCTGCATCTATTTCTGCAACATAAACTCTTTGACCTAAATTATAATTTTCAATAACATCTGGATGTAATTCTCCAAAAGTACCTATATATATATTATTATACACTACTTTTGCACATCTACCAGGATGGAATGTAGAATTAGTAGTTTCTTGCTCTATTTCATATCCTTTAAATCCTACATTATTTAATATAGCTTCTACAATTCCTTTTAATACAAAGAAATCAACTTCTTTGCCATACATCCCTGTACAGAATTTCTTTGTTTCTACTGGCAATCCATTTTGTGGAGTAAACGTGTTTCCACATTCAAAGGCTGATACAGCTTCAACTTTATGAGATATATTTGTAGATATTACTTCTAACATATTAGGTATTAAACTCGTTCTCATTACAGATGTCTCTTCACCTAATGGATTTATTATCTTAACAAAGTTTCTCTTCTCATCATTTTGTGGTAAGTTTATTTTATCTACACCTCTAGGGCTTACAAATGAATATGTTAATATTTCATTTAATCCTACTGCTATAGCATTATTTTTTACATTATCCATGAATTTTTGCTTATCAGTTTTTACTCCTGCTGTAGCATTTCCTTCTAAATCTGCTGATGGTATATTTTCATATCCATATATTCTAGCTATTTCTTCTAATATATCTGCATCTTCAGTTATATCTAATCTAAAACTTGGAACTTCTAGTTCTAATTTATCAGAACTTATTAAGTTACACTTAAATTCTAAGCTTTCTAATATATTTATGAATTGGTCCATAGCTACATTAACACCTAATAATCTGTTTATTCTTTGAGGGTTAACTATTATCTTTTGAACTTCTTCTTTCTTAGGATAGTGATCAAGCATACCATTAAGTACTCTACCACAACCTAATTCTTCTATTAATTGACACGCTCTATTTACAGCAAGTTCTGTTAAATTAACATCTATGCCTTTTTCAAATCTTGATGATGCTTCTGTTCTTAATCCTAATTTCTTAGATGTAGCTCTTATATTTTCTTTAGCAAAGCTTGCACCTTCTATAAATATTTCTGTAGTTGTATCTTTTATTTCAGAATTTTCTCCACCCATTATTCCTGCTAAGTCTAATGTTTTATCTTCATTTCCTATAACTAACATATCTGATGTTAATGTTCTTTCAACACCGTCTAATGTAGTAAACTTTTCGCCTTCCTCAGCAAGTTTAACTATCATTTTATTGTATTTTATATCATCTAAGTCAAATGCGTGAAGTGGTTGACCTAACTCTAACATAACATAGTTTGTTATATCTACTATGTTGCTTATTGGTCTCATTCCAGCTTCTATAAGTCTTCTTTGCATCCAGTATGGAGAAGGACCTACTTTAACATCTTTTACAACTTTTCCACAGTATCTCTTGCATAAATCTGTTTGTATATCAATTTCAAATTCCATCTCTTCATCAGATTCGTTTACTTTTATTTCTGGATATCTGAATTCTTTTCCTAATGTAACAGCAGCTTCTCTTGCTATACCTATTATTGATCTACAATCAGGTCTATTTGAAGTTATTTCAAATTCTATTAAAGCATCATTAATTCCTAAAGCTTCTCTTACATCCATACCTAATTCAAATGAGTCTTGATGATCTAATATGTATATTCCATCTTTTTTGTGTTCTTCAACATATTGAGAAGGTATAGATAATTCTTCAGCTCCACAGAACATTCCTTCTGATAATACACCTCTTAACTTACCTTTTTTTATTTTAAAATCTCCTGGTAATACTGCACCTATTCTTGCAACAGGAACATAATCGCCAACTTTTATATTTTTAGCATTAGTTACTATTTGAAGTATTTGCCCATCACTCACTTCAACCTTTGTAACTGTTAATCTTTCTGCATCTGGATGTTGTTCTATTTCAAGTATTTTACATACCTCAACACCATTTGTTTCTTTTCCAAAGAATTCTACTTTTTCTACTTTTGACCCTGTCATAGTCATCATATCCGCAAATTCTTGAGTATCTTTATCTATGTTAACATAGTCTCTAAGCCATTTTAAAGGTACTAACATCTTAAATCCCTCCTAATTAAAATTGATTTAAAAATCTCATATCATTTTCAAATAATAGTCTTATATCATCTATTTCGTACTTAAGCATTGTAATTCTATCTACACCCATACCGAATGCAAATCCACTATAAACTTCTGGATCTATCCCACAGTTTTTAAGTACATTTGGATGTACCATACCTGCTCCTAATATTTCTATCCATCCTTCACCTTTACACATAGGACATCCTGAACCTTCACACTTAAAGCATGTAACATCTACTTCAGCACTTGGTTCTGTAAATGGGAAGTTATGTGGTCTAAATTTAGTTTTTGTATGTTCCCCGAATAACTTCTTAACGAACATATTTAATGTTCCTTTTAATTGAGCCATTGTAACATCTTTTCCTACTACAAGACCTTCTATTTGATGGAACATTGGTGAATGTGTAGCATCTGGTGAGTCAAATCTGAAACATCTTCCTGGAGATACTATTTTTATAGGTAATTCTGCACTTTTCATAGTTCTAACTTGAACTGGAGAAGTTTGAGTTCTAAGTAATAATTCACTATTTATATAGAATGTATCACTCATGTCTCTTGATGGATGGTCTTTTGGCGCATTTAATGCATCGAAGTTATTTTCAACGGTTTCAACTTCTGGACCTTCTGCTATAGAGAATCCCATTCCTATAAATATTTCGCTTACTTCATCTATTATTTGAGATATAGGATGCTTCTTTCCTACTATAGCCGGTTTTGATGGCATAGTAACATCTATAACTTCTTCTGCTAATTGTTTTTGCTTTTCTATAGCTCTTAATTCTTCTTTTTTAGAAGATATGTTTTCTTCTATTGATTCTCTCACCTTATTGGCAACTTGACCTATTACTGGTCTTTCTTCTGCTGATAACTTACCCATTTCTTTAAGTATTGCAGTTATTTCACCTTTTTTACCTAAGTACTTAACTCTTAGACTTTCTACAGCTTCTATGCTCAAAGTATCTTTAATTTCACTTAAAGCAACTTCTTGTAAATTAAGTAATTTTTCTTGCACTGTTAATCACCCTTTCGTTTTTTTATGTATTAAAAAAAGCCCTTCATCCCTATCTAGGGACGAAAGACTATGATTTCGCGGTACCACCCTAGTAGCTTAATAATTGTAAATTATTAAACCACCTCAAATAAACTTAACGCGTTTTGACGTTAAAGCCTACTATAAATTTCAGCTTTAATACTCCAGAGGGAACTTCTTTTGAATTCTTAGAAAGTACTTTCAGCCTAGGTACTTATCTCTGATCTAAGTTTAATCAAAATACTTTTCTCTTTCATAGTATTTAAAAATATGTTTTTCATATAATTATATCATATTATATATAGTACTTACAATATGTTAAACTAGGTATTTCTTTATTTCGTACATTAGTATAGCTGAACTTATTGCTGCATTTAACGATTCAGCTTTTCCATATATAGGTATTTTAACCAATATATCTGATTTTGATACTAATTCTTCATTTATTCCATTAGCTTCGTTTCCTATAACTAATGCCGTCTTATAGCTATATTCTACTGTATTATAAAAATTATTTGTCTCTAAATAACTAGATACAATATCAAAATTCTTTGATTTAAGTAATCTAATAGCTTCATCTTGAGTAGTATGAATTATATTCATATCAAAGATTGATCCCATTGTAGATCTTATAACTTTTGGATTGTATATGTCTACACATCCTTTTAATGCAATTATAACATCTACACCTGCTGCATCTGCCGTTCTTATTATAGTACCCATATTTCCCGGATCTTGTATTCTATCCAATATTAAAACAAATCTACTTTCGTCATTTAGATTTTCTTCTATATTTTTTGGTTTAAATTTAACTACACCTAAAATACCTTGAGTATTTTCAGTATCAACTAAATCATTAAATATTTTATTTGTAGTTTTGTATATTTTTATATTTTTTGTTCTTAGTGTATTTAAAAAACTTACATGTTCATCTTTGCCCTCAAAGTCTTCATTTATAAATACATAATCTATATTTGCATTACACTCTATAGCAAGAGTTAATATTCTATATCCTTCTATTATAAACTTTGATTCTTTGTTCCTATTTTTTGTTTTTAATAATGCTTTTGTATACTTTACTTTATCATTATCTTTAGCCGTTATCATTATAGACATTGCTACTTTCTCCTAATTAAATCTTTATTTTCTGATGCTATACTACTTATATTATTGTTTTGTCCAATTACAACTAAAATACTTCCTGGCCTTAGCTCTTCATGTGGTGCTGGAGTAACATTTATGCTTTTTCCTGTTTTTATAGCAAGAACTGTTATTTCATATCTCGCTCTTAGTTCTAATTCTATTAATGTTTTTCCTACCCAACTAGTTGGTGTAACTATTTCAACTATTGAATATTCTGGATCTAACTCTATATGGTCTAATATATTATCAGAAACTAGGTTATGTGCAACTCTTACTCCCATATCTCTTTCAGGGAAAACAACTCTATCTGCACCTATTTTATAAAGAACTTTAGCTTGTAACTCATCTTTAGCTTTACATACTATTTGAGATACTCCCATTTCTTTAGCTATAAGTGTTGCCATTATAGACGCTCTTATATCTGAACCTATTGCTACTATTGCTACATCGAAATTTCCTAATCCTAAAGATCTTAATGATTGTTCGTCTGTGACATCTACTATAGCTGCATGTGTAACTTTATCTGCTATGTTTTGAATTATTTCTTCACCTTTATCTATAGCCATGACTTGGTGGCCTAAAAGATGCATAGTTGTAGCTACTGAAGCACCAAATCTTCCACATCCTATAACTATATATTGTTTCATTTTTTTCTTCCTCTCCATATAAAAATTCATCTCCAATGTATATCTAATAATGTGTATTTGATTTTTAAATTTAAATATATACTTTATATATTATCCAACTATTATTTTTCCTTCTGGATATCTAATCGGTTGGTTTTTCTTTATTCCTCTAGATGCTAATGCCATGAATATAGTTAAAGATCCTACTCTTCCCATAAACATAAACATCATTATGAAAACTTTTCCCAAGGTACTTAGATTAGGACTTCCTCCTATGCTTAACCCAACTGTCGCAAAAGCTGATACTACTTCAAACCCTGCTTCAACTAATGTAAACTCAGAGTCAGTAACTGAGATTATTAAAGTTCCAAATACCACAACTACAATTCCTATAAAAAATATCCCTAAGGATTTTCTAACTGTAGACGTTTCAATTCTTCTCTCATATATTTCTATGTCTTCTTTTCCAAGTATAAATGATTTAACTGTAAGCACTAGTACTGCTAACGTAGTAGTTTTAATTCCTCCTCCAGTTGATGCAGGAGATGCTCCTACAAACATTAATATTATCATTATCATTATACTACTTTGATACATTGTAGTTAAATCTATAGTATTAAATCCAGCCGTTCTAGTTGTTACTGATTGTAATAATGAAGCAAGTAACTTCCCTCCAAGTCCTAACGACCCTAATGTATCTGGATTATTGTATTCCAATAATAATATAAATATCATTCCTACTACTATTAACATAGTTGTTGTGAATAACACAACTTTTGAATGTATTGTTAATTTAGATATTTTTTTATATTTAATTACATCAAGAATAACAGGAAAACCTAATCCGCCCAAAACTATAAGTGTTGAAATAGT
>NZ_DATIRC010000215.1:0-21810 GCF_035470145.1 Romboutsia sp. | reverse complement strand
TTTGCCCTTTTCTTAAGGACAAGTAATACTTTATCATCTTAAAATGATATCGTCAATACTTTTTTGAAATTTTTTTTATAAATTTATTATTTTTAAGATTATAAATAACTCTAAAGTATAATTACATCTACAATTTACGCTATTATATTTTATTTATTTTTATTCGTAAAAGCATATATCCCTCAATGATATAGAGTATAATATTACTATACTATAAATATTTTTATTATTTTTAAAATTTATGGGTAAATATATGTATATATAATTAAAATAATAATTTCTATATAATTAGGGAGGTATTCTATGAATAATTATCTTAGAGAACCAATAAATGGATTTACGCATCTTGCAGGCGCTGTTCTATCTTTTATTGGCTTATTAGCATTAGTAATAAAAACTACACTAAATAGCCCTTCTACCATAGCATTGACTGCTGTGATAATATTTGGGCTTAGCATGATTCTTTTATATGCTGCTTCTGCAACTTATCACCTAGTTGTTTCTAGTGATAAAGTTATAAATTTCTTAAGAAGGTTAGATCATGCTATGATATTTGTATTGATAGCAGGTTCATATACTCCATTTTGCTTAATCGCATTAAATGGTCCAACTGGTTGGATACTATTTGGAATAATATTTGCAGCTGCAGTTGCAGGGGTGTGTTTTAAATTAATTTGGTTTAACTGCCCTAGATGGATTTCTACTCTTATCTATGTTGCAATGGGTTGGATTTCTATATTCTTAATGGCTCCATTGAATAAAGCTCTTTCTCCGCAAGGATTAGCACTACTTGTTGCTGGTGGAATTTTCTATACTATAGGTGCTTTAATTTATGCAACTAAGCCAAAATTTTTCAAATCAAAGTATCTTGGATTTCATGAAATTTTCCATATATTCATTATGTTAGGTACTTTAACACATTTCTTATGTGTATTTAAATTTGTTATCTAAATACATCTAAATACATATAGATAATTTTTGATAAAAATAAAACCGTAGCAATATAGTTTTAAAACTACATTGACTACGGTTTTTTATTTTAATATTATCTCATAGCTCTCATGGCATTTAATACTGCGATTAAAGCAACACCTACATCAGCAAATATAGCTTCCCACATAGTAGCAATTCCACCTGCTCCTAATATTAAAACTATAATCTTTACACCTAATGCAAATATTATATTTTGCCATACTATCTTATTTGTCTTTCTTGCTATTTCAATAGCCTTAGAAATTTTGATTGGTTCATCTGTCATAAGTACTACATCTGCTGCTTCTATAGCAGCATCGGATCCTAATCCCCCCATAGCTATTCCAACATCTGCACGAGCTAAAACTGGTGCATCATTAATTCCATCTCCAACGAAAATTATCTTCTCTTTTTCTGTTTTTCCTTTGTATATTTCTTCTAACTTGTCTACTTTCTCATTAGGGAGTAGATTTGAATATACTTTATTTAACCCTAATTCTGCAGCAACACTATTTGCAACTTTCTCATTATCACCAGTTAACATCACAACTTCTTTTATCCCAATAGCCTTTAATTGCTTTATAGCTTTTATACTATCGTTTTTTATTTCATCTGATATTACTATATATCCTCTATACATTTTATTTACAGCTATATAAACTACTGTTCCAACTTCTTTAGCTGGAGAGTAGAATATATTCTCTTTTCTCATTAACTTTTCATTCCCAGCTAATATGTTTTCACCCTTATAACTTATCTTAACTCCATAAGCTGCGATTTCCTCATAACTATCTGTCTTATCTAAATATATTTTTTTATCATAATATTTTAATATTGATTTAGCTATAGGATGGTTAGAGTTAGCTTCAGCAAATGCTGCATACTCTAATAACTTATCTTCTGATATACCTACTGGACTTACTTTAGTTACATTAAATACTCCTTTAGTAAGTGTTCCTGTTTTGTCAAATACTACAGTATTAACATTTTTTAATACCTCTAGATAGTTACTTCCCTTTACTAAAATTCCATTTTTAGATGCAAACCCTATTCCACTAAAGAAACTAAGTGGTATAGATAATACTAACGCACAAGGACAAGAAACTACTAAGAATATCAATCCTCTATATAACCACTCACTAAATATAGCATTAGGTATTACAAGTGGTGGTACAAGTGCGATTAACGTAGCTGCTATAACTACCACTGGTGTATAATATTTGGAAAACTTAGTTATGAAGTTTTCTGTTTTAGATTTTTTACTACTTGCATTTTCAACAAGATCTAATATTTTTGCTACTGTTGATTCTCCAAATTCTTTAGTCACCTTTATAGTTAGTAATGCATTTTTATTTATAAATCCTGATAAAATATCTTCTCCTACCGAAATTTCTCTTAATACAGATTCCCCTGTAAGTGCAGATGTATCTACCATTGATATTCCATCTAATACCAACCCGTCTAATGGTACTTTTTCTCCTGGTTTTACAACAATTATATCTCCCACACTTACCTCTTCTGGTGAAACTACGTTTATTTCTGCACCGACTTTTAAATTCGCATAATCTGGTCTGATTTGCATAAGAGCTGTTATTGACCTTCTTGACTTTCCAACTGCTATACCTTGTAAAAATTCTCCTATCTGATAAAATAACATAACTCCAACGGCTTCTGGTAGTTCTCCTATTACTAACGCCCCTATAGTCGCTATTGCCATTAAAAAGTTTTCATCAAGCATATAACCTTTTATTGCATTTTTTAAAGCTTTGAAAAGTACTTCTCCTCCTACTATTATATAAGCTATTATAAATATTAAATTACTAAATTGACTTTCAAAACCTGTTGCAGTTTGATATATACCAAATATATATACAACTGTTCCTATTATTAGTTTAATTAAGTCCTTTTTATCTAGATTACTTTTATGTTCCTCTGTAACAACTTTATCAGCTTTTTCATAATTTATTTGTACATCTAATCCAGGTTCAGTATTATTTATTATATCTACTACCTTTTCTATTATATCTTTTTCATTTGCAGATTTTTTTATCTCTATGCTAAGTTTCTTATTTATAAAGTTTAGGTTCGATGATTCAATATCTTCTAACTTTGCTACTTTTTCATTTATAATTTCTGCACAATGTGCACAATTCAACCCGCCTAATATTATCTCTCTTTTAATATTCTTCAAATTAGTAACTACTTGTATATTCAAACCTGGTTCTGTTGAATTTATTATATCTATAACTTTTTTTATAACTTCTTCTTCATTTGAATTATCTATTATATTTAAAATAAGTTTTTTATTAATAAAATTTAAGTTTGCTGATTCTACTCCTTCTAATTTTGATACTTTTTCATTGATTACTTGAGCACAATGTGCACAATTCAATCCCCCTAATATTATTTCTTTTTTAATTAAACTAGAAACATCCATAATTCTTCCCCCTATCGTTTATATGTTTCTTGAATATGGTTTAATCCACAATCAAAAATTTGGCTTATATGGTTATCATCTAATGAATAATAAACTACTTTACCCTCTTTTCTAAATTTAACTAATCTAGCTTGTTTTAAAACCCTAAGTTGATGAGATATCGCTGAATGAGTCATTCCAAGTAAACTTGCTATATCACATACACACATTTCATTTGAAAATAGTGCATATAAAATCCTTATTCTTGTTGTATCACCAAATACTTTAAACAGTTCTGCTAGGTCATATAACATTTCCTCTTTTGGCATACTTGTCTTAACTTCGCTAATTATATCCTCATGTATTTCCTTACAATCACATGTATTTAAATCTTCTCTCATATTAATGCCTCCTTAAATTCAGTTCGATATATGAACAATTATTCATATATAAAATTATATGCTAGTATATTATTTTATGCAACCTAAATTATATAAATTTTAATAAAGTGCACATAATGCTATTTTTTATAATATATATATTATTAGAATAAATTATTATAGCTATTTAAGTATTTCTTAGGAGGGATGATTTAAAATGAGTTTTGATATGTTCTCATGTAAGCAAAATAACGAGATGGATCCTAATTATATATACCCTATGCCTTATATAGATCCTATGATGTATGCAAATCCTTATTCGATGAATGGAGTTCCCTGTACTGGATATCAAATGAATCCTAATATGACAATGGGCAGTTATATAACTTATATGAATCCTTACATGAATAATCCTGCTATGGGTCAAAATCCAATGGAAGATAGTGAATCTAATTTTGAAGATATGGAAGATAATATGTATATGCAAAACCAAATGCAAGGGATGCCTGGTGGGATGATGCCTGGTATGCCATGTATGCCCGGTGGAATGATGCCTATGATGCCTGGTATGCCATGTATGCCTGGCGGGATGATGCCTATGATGCCTGGTGGGATGATGTTTCCTTATATGATGATGCCTAGTATGCCCCAAATACACATGGAGGAATTTGACGAGGAAGAAATGTAATTTTTTTTATAATAAGTGTTATAAAATTATAATATTTGTCTACAATAATAATGTATTCCTCATAATATTCCCCCAATATTATAAATACAATAAAGCCACCGACTCTAGAGTCGTGGCTTTGTTTTTTATTTTGAGCAATGGATAGACTAAGTGTCTCCGAAATGTTTCGTCGATACATCTCTCAAATGTCATATCGTTGGCGACATGAGCGAATAAAATTTTATCTAATTTAAGAAATCTTCAAAATCAATTGAACCTGATTCCACAAAATCATATAAAACATTTTCTTCAAAATATAACTCTTCTTTAAGTTTAATATATTCCTTATAATTGCATTGAAGTATTTTATTTATATATTTTCTATCATTCTCGCTATATGTTCCAACAAAGAACTTATTATCCACCTGATAATATATAGCCCTCATATCATTATTTATAACATATACCTCATTTTTAACATGATTATTATTAAAATTAAATCTAGTGAAGAAAGTTCCCTCTTCCATATCACTTCTTAATAGAAATGGATTGTCTATATAGAACTTTTCTATAAATTCTTTAATATAACTAACCTCATATATGCTCACTAACTCTTCTTTTGATATTTCATCAAAAACTTCAAAATCATATATAGGCTCTTTATCTGTTACTAGCATTGAATTTATTTTGAAACTATCACCATCTTTTGATATGTTGAAAGCTATC
Organism: Romboutsia sp.; assembly: GCF_035470145.1. GTDB lineage: Bacteria > Bacillota > Clostridia > Peptostreptococcales > Peptostreptococcaceae > Romboutsia_D. The sequence continues at coordinate 16,649 of NZ_DATIRC010000215.1, read as the reverse complement.
TTAGATACATAATACCCATCATTATCTTCATATAAAGCTTCACTAATATATTTTCCATTATCTTTTTTAGTTACCTGGTTTTTTAAAAGAGTTCCATTAATATTAGTAATATGCATATTAGAAATTTCTTCACTACCTGAGAAGTATTTTAAACTTTCTCTATCCCAAGCTATGAATCTCATTGTCATATAGTTTATAAATTCTATATCTTCCGTTACTTCTTTACATATCTTAGGGTACATTTCTTCCATTGTTATTTTGGATTTATAATTATTTATTATATCTATATATTCTTCTACATCTCCTGGAAGTGATTTTTCATAATATGCATTTTTATTACCATAATAGTTAACTAAAAATAAAGCTTCATCTTCTGATATTCTAATCCTATCAGAACCTAATCCACCCATTAATCTTTCTTCCTCTCTATATGCTTCATCTTTAGTAGGATTTTTTAAACTTACATAATCAGCTAATCCTAATCCTTCTGCATCTAGTAGAAAATATTGATATATATTTTCTTTATCTTTTTCCCAGTTTATTAAAAGTCCCATACTTCCCATAAGCCTTGAATTTGTTACTTTAGCAAAATTGAATTTCATAAAATCACATCCTTATTTTTTATGTGTATTTAATATTTTCTATATCTAAATCTAAAATTTCATAATTATATTTATAACAATTAATATAATTTGTTATTAACGTATATGTTTAAGAATATACTATAAACTAATTATACTTTAATAATTAATTATAGCTATTAAGTATACATTATAGTCTAAATTAGATTGTATTATAAAAAGAATTTTAATTTATTTCATATATTTTTACAACTTATATAAAATTTGTAATATAATAAAATAAATGCTTAATCGAGGTGATATTTATGAAAAACATAGCAGCTTTTTTTGATATAGACGGTACTCTTTATAGAGACTCTCTTATGGTTGAACATTTTAAAAAATTAATTAAATATGATATAATCGATCAAAAAGCTTGGTATGAACATGCAAGAGATACTTTCATGGATTGGGACAAAAGACAAGGAAACTATGATGATTACTTGGATAATGTATGTGAACTATACGTAAAATCTTTAATAGGTCTTGATAAAACTTGCATTGACTTTACTAGTGATCAAGTTATAAAGCTTAAATCTGATAGAGTTTATAAATACACTCGTTCAAGAATAAAGTGGCATTTAGATAACAATCATATCGTAATCTTTATCTCTGGCAGCCCTAATTTTTTAGTTGAAAAAATGGCTGAAAAATATAATGTTACAGATTTTATAGGCAGTGATTATGTATTTGAAAATGAAGTTTTTAATGGCACAGTAATACCAATGTGGGACTCTTCAAGTAAAAATCTTGCTATAAATAATTTTATCGAAAAATATGATATAGATTTATCTAAATCTTATGCATATGGAGACACTAATGGAGACATAAATATGTTAAGAAGAGTTGGTAATCCTATTGCTATAAATCCTACAAAAGAACTTTTAAATCATATATCAAATGATGAACATATATCAAAGTGTGCTAAAATAATTATAGAAAGAAAAGATATAGTTTACTCTTTATCATCTGATGTAAATACCCTTGATATATAATAAAAACCTATTATTTTAAAGATATAATACAAAATAAAAGGGGCTGTCCCAAAAGATAAAATTTTTGAGGCAACTCCTTTTTTAGCTTTATATTAAATTTCTATCTAGCTCAGTTAGATTTTTGTCCTTCATCAAATATATTTCATCAGATACTATAGCTATATTTTTATTATGAGTAACCATTATAATAGTCTTTTTATCTTCTTTTACTATTTCTTTAAATATATTTATTATCTCTTTTGAAGTTTCTTCGTCTAAGTTTCCCGTAGGTTCATCAGCTATTATTAAATCACTTTCACAACATAGGGCTCTTGCTATTGCTACTCTTTGCTGTTGACCTCCACTAAGAGTTAACACCTTTTGATAAATTTGTTCTTTTTTTAATCCTACTCTATAAAGCATCTTTATAGCTGTTTCTTTATTATTTTCAGTTTTGATTCCTTTTATTGACATTGCTGATGTTATATTTTCTAATGCACTCATATAATTTAATAAATTATATCCTTGAAATACTATAGACATATCTTTATTTCTAAACTTTTCTAATCCTATTTCTTTTGTACTTTTTCCTTTATATAAAATTACTCCTTCGGTTTGACTATCTAGTCCTGCCGCAAGAGATATAAAAGTAGTTTTGCCCGAACCTGATTCTCCTACTATTGTGTAAAACTTTCCCTTTTTAAAATCTATGTTAATATCATCTATTATCTTTTTATTTTGTTCATATGAATATGATACATTTTCAAATCTTAATATAATATTCTCCATAATATTTCTCCTTAATTATGTTTACTTAAAATAGTTTTTGGGTTAAATCTCATTATAAAAGAAGCCGGAATTATAGTTGCTGCTATTGCAATTAAAAGTGACCATAAAGACATTTTCCCAATATCACTTGCACTAGTTTTTACATTAAGCTCATCCATAACTTCAACATTTTCTCCTCTATCCATTCCAAATCTACCTATTCCTCTAGACATAAGATTGCCTCCTGGACCTTGATGACTTCCTTGTCCACCTGAAAAAGAAGGCATTCCCATATTAGTTTCTTGTTTTTGGGTAGATATTTCATTTTGTATAAGAATTTCACCCACTGTGTTGCTTATTGTATTTCCAAATGCCGATGATATACAAATAGCAACTGTTAATACTATTATAATCTCTGTTAAAAATTGAGCTATTATCTTAACTCTTTTTTCTCCTAAAGCCATAATTATTCCTATTTCATTTACTCTATCTTTTATTGATAACATAATTACTAGAGATAATATCACTCCTGCAAATATACTAACTACTACTACCATTATCTTAGAGAATGATGCTACATTTTCTATAGGGCCCATCATAGTCTCATAAGCTTGATTTCCTCCATCTAACTTATATTTATCAAAATCTATAGATGTTTTTTCTCCTTCTTTTATGAACTTATCTACATCTATTGGATCATTTAAGTTAAATTCTATATTATCTACTGTATCTGTAACTCCCTTTAATTGATTTGCTAATGTATATGGTACATACATTTGATTGTATGGTAACATAGCTGTAAATCTATAAGCATTTTCATCTACTGCACTACTATCTTTATATATACCTACTATTTTAGCTTCTATAGTAGAGCTATCTTCATCACTGTTATTTGAAGTTGATGTAACGTTTATTTTATCTCCTACTTTTAAAGAATTTTCTTTTGCAAGTGTTTCATCTATCATAACTACATTAGTATTTAAATCTTCATCAGTTATAGCTTTCCCATCAACTACAGTCATTTGAGATGATTTTACCTTATCGTCATTATTGAAATTATTAACCCCATTTATTGTAAAATCGCCTCTATTCATTTCCATTGGCATTTTCATATTATCAGCATTATCAGTACTCTCATCTTCCGTACTTCCAATTGGATTTACTCCATCTACATTTGCAGATGTAGTACTACTTATTAAATAATTTTTTATATACTCTGAGTCCTTTAACTCTTCTAAATACTTTAGGGGTATATATGGTCTTTCAAATTTTAGTCTTTGTCCTGTTTGTGAGCCTTGTTGTTCTTTAAATTGATTTTCCATTAGTTTTTCACGATCAACAACAAGAGAAACTTTAGCTCCTAACTTTTGTCTTGCCAACACAGAAGCTGCCTGTGTTGCTGATTGTATACTAAAACTTGCTAATATAACTATACAAGCCGTAAACATTATAGCAAAAACTATAAATGTCTTTCCTTTTCTTTCCTTTAATGATTTTAGTGCTCTAAACACAAAATTCAATATTATCATTCCTTCCTTTATTTTATGTTTAAATAATATATGCACTACCTTAAATGAACCTTAAGGTTTGAAATTTTTATTTTGGTATGTTTACATAAAAGCTTGTACCTTCTCCTAATTTAGATTCCACTTTAATATTTCCTCTTAAAGTGGATATTATTGTTTTAGCTATAGAAAGTCCTACTCCTGAGCCTTCTATATTTTTTCCTCTTAAAGAATTACTTCTATAAAATCTATTAAAAATATTTTTTATCTCATCTTCTTTTATTCCTATCCCACTATCTCTTATTATAATATTCATATAATTTATACTCTCGCTTAAAATAATATCTATTTCATCTCCTGAGTTTGTATATTTCATTGCATTATCAATTAATATTATTAAAAGCTGTTTTATTTTTTCCCTATCACAGTAAATATTAATATTTCTTAATTTACTATCAAAATTTATGATCTTATCCTGAAGGCTTGCTATGTCTCCATAATCCACTAAAATTTCTTTTACTAATTCTTCTAAGTTAAATTTTGATTTATTAATCATAACTATAGCATCTTCTTTTGTTAGCTTTAACAAATCAGATACTAATTTTCTCAATCTTCTAGATTCTTTCATAATTATTGTTAAGTTTTTCATTTCATCTTCAACTGTACTTTCAGGTCTTTTTATAATTCCTTCAACTTTAGAAAATATTATGGCAAGAGGTGTTCTTAGTTCATGAGAGGCATCTTGAACAAATAGGACCTGATTTTCCCAAGATGCCTCTATTGGTTCTAATGATTTTCGAGTTAAAAATCTACTAGCTAAATAAACAGCACCTAAAGATAACATCATTCCCATAAATAAAACAAAAACTAGTTGTTTTAATAGTCCTACTTCTACATCAACTATTTTTATAATTTCTAAAGTATATTCTCCTTGAGTTTTTTTTAATTCTCTAAAATTATGGTCTTTATATTTATATGAGGTTATACCATCTTTTACTTCTTCGTTATATTCATAAGGTCTTATATAATTTGCTATATCATTTTCATATCCATGTATTATTCTTCCATCTTTTAATATATATATAATATATCCTTCTGGTCCTAGTGGCCTATTAATAGCAGTTATAGGATCTCTAAATTCTTCTTTAGACTTTTTTATAAAAATCTCAAACCGTCTATATAAGCCTTCATCTACTGCTTTGTATGTTAAATTATGAAAGTAGGCATATATAAACGTAGAAAATATTAAAAACAATACACCTACTACTAGTGTGTTTAATATTATTAATTTCTTTTTAGTTTTATATAAAATATTTTTATTTATCATCAAATATATATCCTATTCCTCTTCTAGTTTTTATATATTTATTATATCCATATTCTCCTAGTTGTTTTCTAAGCTTGCTTATATGAACTTCTACTATCTCTATTGGTATCTCACAATCAATTCCCCAAATTCTATCGTAAATCTGCTCCTTAAGCAAAACAATTCCTTTATTTAAAAGAAAATATTCTAAAATATTAAATTGCTTATTTTCTATCTGTAACTCAATATCCTTTATATATTCTTTTTTTATATCTAGATTTAGAGATAAATCATTAAATTTAATTATATTTTCGCTATGTATAGTACCATTAGTTCTAAGAATTGCATATATTCTTGCTATCAATTCTTCCATATAAAAAGGTTTCGTTATATAATCATTGGCTCCCATTGTAAAGGCTCCAACCTTATCATCTAAGGCCTCTTTTGCTGTTAACATTATTACTGGTGTTTTTATATTTTTGTTTCTAATTTTTTTAAGTATTTCCATTCCACTTATGTCTGGAAGCATTATATCTAAAATAATTACATCATAAATATTTTTTTCTATATCAAATAAGGCATCTTCTCCATTAACAACTATGTCCACCTTAAAATTACCACTTAATCCTTCATATATAGTTTCTCCTAATACTAGGTTATCTTCTACTACAAGTATTTTCATAAAATTACACCTCCCCCTTTATTTATATATATTAATCTTAAATTAACCTTAAGATTATAGCATCCTTATAATTTAAAAATGCTATATATCTTATTTTCTAAGATATATAGCATTTTATTTATATACTTTTAATAATCTTTCTTAACTTTTGGTTGTAATTCTTTATAAATGTAGTATATATATGGTCATATACTATAAATACAACTTCAAAAGCAATTACTGTAGCTATATTTATAGGTATATATACAAATGGCCTTAATAAAAAATATAGTAATATCATTATCATATTAGCAAATAATATTTTTAATAAATATTCAATATATATCAATCTATCTTGTTCTATTATATATTTTACTATTCCATATATACCAAATGTTAATATATATATAATCCAATGAGTTTTATTAGCCATAACTATAAATCCTAACACTACTGATGCTATATAAAAAGCAAATCCACTTTTAGGACCCCATTCCATTATTACTATGGATATAGGTAATGATGCTAATCCCATAAGAAACAAGGTATTTATGGGTATTACATTTATAAGTAGCAGTAAAATTATATTTATAGACAATAAAAGTCCTCCACAGGCTACTTTTTTACTCATAGTAACCTCCTAGCAACACCCTACTAAATCTCCACCACAGCATTCACAACATGAGTCTAAGCACCATAATTTCATACAGTCTTCACAACAATCATCTCCACAGCAGCAGTCGTCACAACAGCAACAGCAACATCCATCTAAATCTCTACGTCTTCTTCTATTATATCTATATGATCTGTCTCTATAATCATCTCTATAAAAATTAAATGTATCTAATGCTTGTTTATATTCTATATTTTCAGGATCCATAGTATTAGCTTTCTTTATACTTTCTTCTCCTTCTTCATAGTATCCTATGTTCATAGCAGAAATACCATTTAGATAGTACCATGTCGCACATTTTTCACTTAAGTTCTTTAAGAACTGATATGCTTTTTCAAATTCATTGCTCTCAATAAATTTTCTTACATTTATAAAATTTTCATTATTGTATGTGTTACTATACATTCGTTTCACACCCTTTTTCTAATATATTTTGATATCTAAGGTAAACTCCAGAATAAACAATATTCTCTATTATTCCAGTGTTTACTTTTAAGTTTAAATTATCTATACTTTTTCCTAACATACCTAAAGACATGCTTATAAGTTTATCTACCTTTATTTTTAAATCTTCTCTTTTGTCTATGTATTCTATAAAAGGATTATATCTTCCTTTTTCATAGTCTTTATCTAAATCTTCATATGCATCAAGTAAATATATATACTTACCTATATTAAATCCTATTTTTCTTAAGTCTTTTTCAAATTCATCTTCCTTATATGCAAATATTTCTGACATAAGATTCCCAAAAGTATTTGACACTAAGTCTATATTTATGATTTTTTCTTGCTCTAAATTGTATAATATATCTAATTGTTTTTTTATAACTTCTGCTTTTTTAGGATACTTTTCATATGCTAATTTTAGCTTACCCTTATATATATTATATGCTAATATATCTTTTATGCCCTTATCATCTTTTAAATTATCTTCTAATTTATAATATGTAAGAAGAACATTCATACTTGCTGCGTATTCTGTTATTTCATTTATTATTTTCTTTTTCTTTTTAAATGGATTGACTATACATCCTTCTTCAAGAACTGTTGGTTTAGATCTATATACTGATGATAATATTAATATCAAAAATGTTATATCATAGTTTAATGATAGCCTTGATATTTCACCATGATTGTCTTTTAGATATTTACATAGGCCACAATAGTATCCTCGATAATGTTCATATTCTCTAAAGGTTAAATCCATCTTATTTATTTTTACATAACCAAACATATTTTATCCTTTCTATTCACTTTAAATATTTATAAATTCAACATAGTACTCATTTAATTCAAATATGTCGTCTGTTAATATATCTTTATTTTTTTCTTTCTCATCAATATATAACTTTGCCATTGTTGTAGGAAGTTTAAATCTTTTAGGTCCTATTGAACCCGGATTTATATATATTATACCATTTTCTGTATATATATTCTTCTTATGCGAATGTCCATATACTACAATGTCTATATTTTCTTTCTTTAAATCTACTTTTAATTTCTCTATATCGTGAATTAAATATATTCTTTTATCTCTAACTTCTATAATCTTTTCTTCTGGCATTATATTACTATCTATATTTTTATCACAATTCCCTTTTACTAATTCCGTTTGTGCTATATCTTTTAATTTTTCTACTACTTCAATTTTACCTATATCTCCTGCATGAATTATCAAATCACAACCTCTTAGCTTTTCCACTACTTCTTTTCTAAGTAGCCCATGCGTGTCTGATATTAATCCTATAATCATAATCATTTCTCCTTAATACTTTTTATATTACTAATTATACCCAAAATAAATTATAAAATTTTGCTATACCAAAAAATCCGTTATATCTTGATTATAACGGATTTTTTTAACACATAAATATATTATAACTTAATATACTTTTTAATCTCATTTATCTTCTGTATAACAAAATCAATGTCCTCGTAACTATGAGTTGCCATAACGGTCATTCTAAGCCTTGCTTTACCTTTCTTTACAGTAGGATATCTTATTGCTGGTATGTAAATTCCTTCTTCTAGTAATCTATTACTAAATTCAACTGCTTTGTCTTCTTCACCTATAATTATCGGTATGATCGGACTTTCACTATTAATATCAAAACCTATATTTCTTAATCCTTTGCATAAGTATGATACATTAGATTGAAGTTTTCTAACTAAGCTATTGTCATTTTTAAGTACATCAAAACTAGCAATAGCACCATTTATCACTGCTGGAGATAATGCAGTTGAGAATATAAAACTTCTTGCCTTATTTTTTAAGTAATCAATAATTTCCTTATTACCACATACAAATCCACCTTCACTACCTATTGCCTTACTTAAAGTTCCTACAGTTATATCTACATCACAACTAAAGTATTCACTACTTCCTTTTCCATTATTACCTATAACACCTGTAGCATGTGCTTCATCTACCATGGTAAGTAAATTATTTTCTTTCCCTATTCTTATAATTTCAGGTATGTTTGCAATATCGCCATCCATACTAAATACACTATCTGTGACTATAATTCCTTTTTTAGGATTAATAGCTTTTACTTTATCCTCTAAATCTTTTATATCATTGTGCTTATAAACTATTACTTTTCCTTTAGAAAGTCTGCAACCATCTATTATACTTGCATGATTTAGTTCATCACTAAATATATAATAATCTTCATTGCATATAGCAGATATAACGCCTACATTAGCCATATATCCAGTATTAAAAATCAAGGCTGCTTCACATCCTTTAAATTTGGCTATCTTTTTTTCTAATTTTTTGTGTAAATCATAGCTCCCCGTTGTTAACCTAGAACCTCCTGACCCTAATCCATATTCCTTTATAGCATCAATTGCTGCTTGCTTTACTTTATGATGGTTACAAAGACCTAAATAGTTATTTGATGACATTAAAAGCACTCTTCTTCCATCTATTATCGTAACCTTATCTTGTGGCATGCTTAAGTATCTAATTTCTCTATATAAATTATTTTCTTTTATAAATTTTAATTTATTGTTAATATCAAACATATACCTCTCCTACTAAATTTTTATAATTTGATAATTTAAAAAGGACTGATAGACAGTCCCTTTGATTACTTAAGATTTATAAATTTTTCATAAGGTATATTTTCATTAAAGATTATATCATCTTTTATAAGTATCTTTTTATTTTCAATATAATCTATACACTTATCAAGGTCATCAATAGATGAATCATATAAAAATATCCTTCCTCCATTTGTATCTCCTAATTTTTTTAGATAAGGAAACCTAATATACCCGTACTCTTTAGATGCTACATAACCAGCTGTATAATCTGGATCATCTGAGTAACAAACTTCTCCTATTATATAGGGACAATTTATTACTTTTGTAGCAAGTGCTAAAGCTTCTATAAAATGTGCACTATATACTTTTTCTTTACTTAAATGATCTAATTTAGAACTTTCAAAATCCATGTAAGTAGCTCTTATTCCTCTATTTTTATCATACTCTAGTCGTTCCATTGTATTAATATCAAGTAATATAGCGCCCCTCATGTCCTTTATATCCATAAGTAATTTTAATATCTTACTAGCTTTTTCATTGTCTATTCCTAGTTTTCCTAATACCAGTTCCACTGAGTTTAATCCTTGCTTGTAATCTTCTACATCAATAGTTGTAACTTCTAATGGTTTTATCATTTCTATATCTTGTTGTTTTAATTCTTCCACTTTTATATTTATAAAATCAGCACTGCCTTTCGAATGAGATAATGCTCTTTTAACTAACAAGTTAATAGCTTTTTCTAAGTCGCTTTCTTTGACTATACTTTCTGTTCCTGATATATGACTATCTTCTTTTGAAGACCTCATTTTTACACTATATAATGTCATATTTTTTATCCTACTTCTACAGACTTAATAAAATTATTATATGGTGTGTTTTTAACTATTTTTTCTATTACTTTATAAATAAAATATGAAGATAGTAGTGTATAAACCATTCCTGGTAATGCAGCTAAAATTAATGCTTTTACCGGTGTTCCTACTATGAATGACATTACTAGTCTACCTACAAGTGATCCTATGGGACCTGCTAACGAAACAATTATAATTCCAGGCCCTAAATAACTTATTAGTCCCCCAGCTACAATTCTAAATACCATAGCTACAACTACATTTAATATTGTGTGCGTTCCCATAATCAAATTTATAAAGCTAGCTATTATACCAGCCGTTATATATCTTTTGAATCCAAATGTTGCACATATACCTATTGCTATTGGTGCTGACATCTGGAATTCTGTACCCGGTATTATGCCTGGTAATTTAAAAGTCCCTGATATCGAAATTATGACAGCTAATAAAGCTGTTAGTGTTATTTCTCTACTCTTACTATTCATCTCTAATTCCTTTCTTTACTTAAAATTTATTTATTTTCATTGAAATATTCTATTATACTATCTCTAGCAACTTGTACCATAAAATCAATTTCTTCTTCATTTATTACATATGGTGGCATAAAGTAAATTATATTACCTAAAGCTCTTAAAAGAACTCCTTTTTTCAAGGCTTTTTGATATATGTTATATCCTACTCTTTTGTCTGTTTCAAAAGGTTCTTTACTATACTTATCCTTAACTAGTTCAATTGCACCTATCATACCTACTTGTCTATACTCTCCCACATGTGGAATATCTTTTAATATACTTTCTACTTTTTTTCTTAGATATTTGCTTTTAGCTTCATTATTTTTTAATATGTTTTCATCTTCAAATATATTTAAAGTTTCTAAAGCAACACTACATCCTAATGGATTCCCTGAATAACTATGACTATGTAAAAATGCCTTCATAGTGCTATATTCGTCATAAAATGCATCATATATTTTGTTACTCATTAGAACTAATGAAAGTGGCATATATCCTGCTGTAAGTCCCTTTGATAAGCACATTATATCAGGTGAAATATTAGCATGTTCACAAGCAAACATCTTGCCTGTTCTTCCAAAACCTACTGCTATTTCATCAGCAATTAAATTTATATCGTATTTATCACATAGTTCTCTTAGTTTTACTAAATATTTTGGTGAGTATATTTTCATACCTGCCGCACATTGCACTAAGGGTTCTATTATTATTGCACTTACTTCTTCATGTATTTGATTTATCTTTTCTTCCATATTTATAAAACATTCAGCGTTACAAGTGTTTCGTTCCTTATTGAATTTGCATCTAAAACAATCTGGGCCTTCTACTTTTACAGAGTCAAGCAGTATCGGTTTATATACTTTACTATATAAATCTACATCTCCCATAGATAAAGCACCTATTGTTTCTCCATGATAAGCATCTGAAATATTTACAAACCTAGTTTTATTAATTTTTCCTATTTGTTGATGGTATTGAAAACTTAGCTTCAATGCTATTTCTATAGAAGAAGAACCATTATCTCCAAAGAATACTTTTTGTAATCTATCAGGAGTTAATCCTACCATTCTTTCACAAAGTTCTATAGCTGATTTATGAGTAAAATTAGCAAAAATAACATGTTCTAATGTATTTGCTTGTTTATATAAAGCATCATTTATCCTTTGATTTGAATGTCCAAATAAATTTACCCACCACGATGAAACTGCATCTAAATATTTATTCCCTTCAACATCCTCTAAGAATACGCCTTTACCTTTTTCTATTACTATTGGAGGAAATTTTTCATAATCTTTCATCTGAGAACATGGGTGCCAAATATACTTTAAATCTTTTTCTTGAAGTTTTTTCATACTCATCTTAAATATCTCTCCTTTGTTAAAATAAATTTAATACTTTTTCTAAATCTATTTTTTCATATTCTTTTCTTATATTTTCTAACATTACATCTTCTATCTTATTTATCTTTTGTACTATACCTAACTGAGTCAATTTTTTAATCATTTCAATATTGTCATCTTCATAAAACTTATTACTGTACTGATTTATAATAATACCCTTAATATTAATATTATGTTTCTTTAGAAACTCTACAGTAAGAACAGTATGGTTTATAGTTCCTACACCTGCCCTTGATACAATCACTGTGTCAAGATTTAAATCTTTGATTAAATCATATACAAAGTATTTATCTTCAATCAAAGGTACCACTATTCCACCAGCACCTTCCACGATAACATAATCATATTTATTTATAAGTTTTTTATAATGACATATTATCTCTTGCTTTATAATATCTATATTTTCTATCCTTGCTGCTAAATGTGGTGATACTTCTTCTCTTAAGCAATATGTATTCATCTCATTGTAATCATTGTCTAAATTACAAATTTCTTTTATGTATTTACAATCAGGAGGAATTAAAGTTTTATAGTCTTCACTTACAATTCCACCGCTTTGAATAGGTTTATATGATATTACGTTGTATCCGTTTTGTTTTAATAAATATGTAAGCCCGCCTGTAACAAAAGTTTTCCCCACATCAGTATCTGTTCCTATTATAAAAATACCTCTTCCCATAGTGCACCTCTATATTTCAAAATCTTGGCAAATTATCATTTGTTTATCATCTTGTATATTTGACCCTATCGTAGTTAAATAATCTCCAACTAACGCTGAATTTACTCCTCCATTAAAACCTAGTTCTTCATATCCTTTAAGTGACATTCTACCTCCTGCATATCTTATATATGCAGATGGATTTACAAATCTATATACTGCCATAGTCTTTAATATTTCTAACGGTTCTAATTTTTTGCAATTTTCCATAGGTGTATTTTTTATTGGATTTAAAATATTTAATGGTATTGATTTTATATTTAATTCTCTTATTTCAAATGCCATCTTTAGCCTTTGTTCTTTACTTTCATCAAGACCCAATATACCACCTACACAAAGCTCCATTCCTGATTTTTGCACATTTTTTATCGTTTGAATTCTATCTTCATATGTATGTGTTGTGCATATATTTTTATAGTTATCCTTAGATGTTTCAACATTATGGTGATACATTTCCACTCCAGCTTCTTTTAATTTTTTAGCTTGTTGATAATCTATTATTCCTAATGATGCGCAAAGACTTAAATTTGTGTCTTTGTGTAGTCTTCTATATATATCAACTACTTTATCAAACTCTTCCCCCTTAACTCCTCTGCCACTTGTTACTAACGAAAATCTATGTACTCCCTTTTCTTCCATTTCTTTAGCTCTTTTTAATATGTCTTTATAGCTAAGTAATGAATATTCTTCTACTCCTGTATTGTAATGCCCCGATTGAGCACAGAATCTACAATCTTCACTACACTTGCCTGACTTTGCATTCATTATTGTACATAAATCAGCCTTACTACCCATGAATTTTTTTCTTATTTCATTTGCAGCTTTAAATAATTCATTTAAACTCTTTTCATCATTTATTTCTATATTTATAAGGTCTAATGCTTCTTCATATGTAATTAAATTTCCATTCAATATCTGTTTTTTCAATGAATTAATTTTATCTATCATTTATACCTCCTATTAGTAAACCTTGTTACATTCTCAGGTTTACTAATTTAATAATAATAGTTTTTATTATTTAGGTCAACCATTTTTATTTTATAAGTTTACATTCATGCATAAAAATACACCCCTAAACAATTGATTGTTTATGAGTGTATTTTTATTTTTGCTTCATATTATAGTCTAATTTTGTTTATATCACCATCAACATTCTCTATGGTAATAGCATCTAAACCTTTGTATTCTTTAAATAACCACTTTATATCTCTCATAGCCTGATTTATTTGATTGGTGTTCAAGTTATTAATAAAATACTCTCGTCTCACCTGTTTATAATTTTTATCAGATAAAAAATTTCTAATCATAGTAAATGCAAGTACATTTGGAACATTATTTTCAGTTCCCTTTCTATATCCTTTTTTCCTTGTATACATTTTCATTATATATACCTCCAAGATTTTATAATCCTTCTAATAAAAGTATATATAAATTCAAATATATCTATACCTAAATAAGTATCTGTAATTCATAAGTTATATTAGAATAGTCAAAAACATCATTTAATAATTCCATTTCTATAACAACATCACTATTTATATTGTGCTTATCTATATAACATTCAACTTTCTCTTTTACAATAGCTCTATCTTTTTCCTTGTAATTTATACATAAGTATCTTCCCTTAGGTATCTCATCTACATTTTCTTTATTATTTTCATTTACATTATTAACACCTATGTATATAGCCTTTCTATCTATCACCCCTTTTTTAATGCTATCTATATCTAAAAAATAACCAATTTCTATATCCATATTTAAGTCGAGTTTTTCGAATACCTTATATAAATTTTTGTGCTTTATTGCCACACTTTCATAGGTATCTTCTTTTATTAATACTGATTTTACAACATATCTTTTATCTATCTGTCTTTCAAAAAACTCAAAACTTTCTTCTTTATAAAAAGAATACTCCATATATTGCTTTAGATTATTTATATCACTTAAAATATTTTCTAATTTCTTTATCTCTTTTCTTGCAATTTCCTCTTGTTTTTCTAAGAAGCCCATGAATAACTTAGTATCTCCTTTATCAAAGATTTCCTTTATCTCTTTTAAAGGTATTCCTATACTCTTGCTGTATTTTATAACATCTATATGTATGAATTGGTCTACAGAATAGTATCTATATCCACTATCTTCATCTATATGTGCAGGTTTTAATATTCCCATTTTATCATAGAGTCTAAGTGCTTTTGGTGTAATATCGTTTAATTTTGATGTTTCTCCTATAGAAAAATACTTTTTCATAAAACCCTCCTATATTTAATTGACCTTGACCTTAGGGCATAGTTTAATATATGTCTTATGAAAAGTCAATTAATAAGGAGGTTAAGATAGTGACTAATATAAAAAAAGATTTCTTTAAATATGTTATCCCTTCAGTAATAGGTATGTTAGTATCAGCACTTTATATAGTAGTCGATGGAATATTTGTGGGTAGAGGTGTTGGAGCTGAGGCACTTGGAGCTGTAAACATTACACTTCCGTATATATCTCTTTTAACTGCATTTACTATGATGGTCACTATGGGTGGGTGTACCTTGATGTCTATTCAGTATGGATTGAATGATTTTAAAAAAGGTAATGATATATTCATAAAAAGTATGAGTATAGTGATTTTAATATCTATTTCAATATCTATTGGTGGCATATTATTTAGCAAACAACTTAGCTTACTATTAGGAGCAAGTCAAAATTTACTTCCTCTTTCTAGTGACTATATGTCGTCTTATTTAATATTTGGTATATTTTTTTGTTTAAGTTTATCTTTAAGTGCTTTTGTAAGAAATGATAACAATCCAAAGCTTGCTATGATTTCACTTATAATAGGTGCTCTTTCAAATATAATTTTAGACTATCTATTTATATTTAAATTTGATATGGGAATAAAGGGTGCTGCTATAGCATCTGGACTTGGTCAAATATTTAGTTTAATAGTTTTAAGTACTCACTTTATATTAAAAAAAGGTAATCTTAAATTATATTTATTAAAAATAAAATTAGATGATTGTATAAATATATTAAAGACTGGTACACCTGAACTTATAGTTCAACTTGCAAGTCCAGTTAATATACTTGTGTATAATATAGTAATATCACAAAGAATAGGAGATCTTGGTGTATCTTCGTTTGGTATAATAGGATATTTGATAACTATATTAATAGCTTTGTTTATTGGTGTGTCCCAAGGAGTTCAACCTCTACTTAGCTTCTATCATGGTAAGGAAGATAGCTATACTGTAAATTATTTATTTAAGTTAGCTATAAAAACTAATTTTATATTATCTTTAATAATATATTTAACTTTATTTATATTTGGTGAATTAATAGTAGGAGTATTTACAACTGAACCTCAGCTTATAGATTTCACTTCTTCTGCTATTAAAATTTACTTCTTATCATTTGTCATAGCTTCTATAAATATAGTTTATATAAACTACTTATTAGCTACCGAACAAACAAGATATGCCAATATAGTTTCATTTAATAGAGGAATTACATTTAACATATTAACCATTATGATTTTACCATTTATGTTAGGCAATACAGGTATCTGGATATCTATAGTTTTATGTGAAGTTTTAGGATTTATATTAGCTAATCGTATAGT
>NZ_DATIRC010000214.1:0-3189 GCF_035470145.1 Romboutsia sp. | reverse complement strand
ATCTCAAAAAGTTAGTTATAGGTATTCTATAAAATGTACCCTCTGGGTTACAGTTTTTAGAATACCTATTAATTGTTTATTTTATTAATTAAAAGATGTTTAAAGACAATATAAAGCATAAGAGCAGATTTATATAATTAATTATTTAAGTAAAATAGAAAATTTATATAAACTAATAGCGCAGATTTTTACTAAATAGTTTATATGTCCATATATATCTTCTATATTGTCATCACAACATAATTCATTAATATCAGATCCAAATTGCAAATTAAGATTACTTATGTAGTTGAACTGAATACAAACCATAGATAAAAAATAGATTAAAGTAAATATAAATAATAAAATAATAAGAAGAAACATTTAAACCTCCCCCTCATGCTAAATAGCATGTCCTTTAAATAAATTTTACTACAGTATTAAATTAATATCATCTTAAAAATATTTACATGAAAACTAATAAAATGACATAAAAAGATAAAAAAAGTTAATAATTAACTTATTAATACATAATATACGGATGAGTGCTGTAAAACATTAAAATAAAAAAAGATAAGAAAAATATTCATCTTATCTAAATAAATAAATTATAAATGCTAGTTGTTAAAAAACAAACTGTAAATGCTATTACTGTTGGAATTAAAAAGCCTAAAATAGTCCATTTAACACTACCAGTTTCTCTTTTTATAGTTATAAGTGTAGTAGTACATGGCCAGTGAAGTAAACTAAATAACATTACATTCAAGGCTGTTAAATAAGTCCAACCATTATCTCTTAAAACTTGACCAAGTGCATCTAAGCTATTAAGCTCTATCATTGACCCTGTGGCTAAGTAAGACATTAAAAGTATTGGTATAACTATTTCATTAGCAGGAAGGCCTAGAATGAAAGCCAAAAGAATAAATCCATCAAGTCCAATAAACTTAGCTATAGGATCTAGTAAATTTCCTACATACGCCAATAAACTAATATCCCCCACATAGATGTTAGCAAATAACCAAGTTATTACACCAGCTGGAATAGCAACCATAACTGCTCTACCAAGTACAAATAATGTCCGATCTATTATAGATGTATATATTACTCTACCAAATTGGGGAACTCTATAAGGTGGCAATTCTAATGTAAAAGTAGAGGGAATCCCTTTTAATAAAGTTTTAGACAATGTATAAGATACAAGTAAAGTAACTAATACTCCAAATATAACTATTAATGATATACATAAAGCAGTCACAAGGCTAGAAGTAAAGGAATTAGTAATTATAGAACTAAAAAATATAGTAGAAATAGCTATTAAAGTAGGAAAACGACCATTACAAGGAACAAAGTTATTAGTAAGTATAGCAATTAGTCTTTCACGAGGAGAATCTATTATTCTGCAACCAATAACGCCGCATGCATTGCACCCAAATCCCATGCACATAGTTAAACATTGTTTACCATGAGCACAAGCTTTTTTAAATAAATGGTCTAGATTAAAAGCAACTCTTGGCAAATATCCAAAATCCTCAAGAAGAGTAAAAAGAGGAAAAAATATAGCCATAGGAGGCAACATAACAGATACAACCCAAGCTAAGGTTCTATAAAGACCAAAGACTAGCATATCATTTAACCATGTAGGAGCATTGATATAGTTTAAAAAATTAGTTAAATTTGGCTCTAATCCAAATAAAAAATCTGCTATTAAGGTAGATGGATAATTAGCTCCTTGTATAGTTATCCATAATATAGTACCAAGTAAAAGTAACATAATAGGAAATCCAAAAAATTTAGAAGTAACTATGCTATCAATTTTCTCATCCTTATCTAAATTATAATTAGGATTTACATAACAAGCTAAATCACTTAAATTTTTAGCATAATCATAATTTCTCTTAGTAAAACTATCTCTTATTTTTTGCTTATCTAAGATTTTAGGAAATTTTTTCTTTATACTATGAATAGAAGTAATATCATCTTCACCAATATATGTTCTCATAGAGTGAAAGATACTTTCATCTTCATCTATAAGTCTAAGTGCTAGCCATCTTGGATTTATATAATCAATTGTTGATTGTAGTTCGGGTTTAAAAGAATTAACTACATTTTCAATGTTGCTTTCATAAAGAACAGGCTTAGTATTAAAATTATAATCATTATTAGAAACTTTATATAAAGTTTCTAATAAGTTATCAATACCTTCACCACTTCTAGCAGAAGTTAGTACTACAGGGATACCTAATTCTTCTTCTATTTTTTTAGCATTTATAGTAATACCTTTTTTATTTGCTTCATCAACTAAATTGATGCATAAAATCACTTTATCAGTTAGCTCCATTATTTGAAATGCTAGATTAAGGTTTCTTTCAAGACAGGTAGCATCACAGACAACAATTACAGCATCGGGTTTACCAAAACATATAAAATCACGTGCTACTATTTCTTCTTGAGATAATGCAAATAAAGAATACGTTCCAGGTAAGTCGATTAATGCATACTCACTATCTTTGTATTTAAAGTCTCCACGAGCAGTAGCTACCGTTTTACCAGGCCAGTTACCCGTATGTTGTTTTAGGCCTGTCAAATAATTAAATACAGTACTTTTACCTGTATTTGGATTTCCAGCTAAAGCTATTACAAATTGATTCTCTCCTTTGTCTATATCAAACATGTCTTTTAAGGATTTTATTTTAGTTGATTCATTTGTCAAACCCATGGTTGTATCCCCCTCAAATGAAATATTAAATATCAGAAACTAATATTAAACAACTTTCTTCTGCTCTTAATGCAATTTTAGCACCTCTAATGCTATAAACGGTTAAGTTGTTCTTAGGTCCCTTTCTAACTACATCTATAAAAGCACCTTGAGTTAACCCAAGGGCTAACATTCTTTCTCTTAAATTTCCACTAGATAAAAGGTCTTCGACTACAACAGTCTTTTTTACTTGAATGTCAGTAAGAGTTTTCAACAGTAACACCTCCAAAATATGTTTTAGCCAAAGCTAACTTTACTCTTAATTCTAAAATATGCACTAATATATTACATTGTTACTAAGAAAGGAATATATCTTACTGATTAAAATATAATTAATAGAACAATATTAAGGAGGAGTTAAATTTGGAAGATATGAAAGAATATTATACATTTAATGAATATATGAAAAAAAATAACTTAACACCTAATGAAGAAGATTATATAGAAATGATTTA
>NZ_DATIRC010000213.1:0-8096 GCF_035470145.1 Romboutsia sp. | reverse complement strand
TTTTTTTATTACAATCAATTATATTGGATAAATAAATATCAATAACTAAATTAATTAAGCTTATAATACATGTATTGAAAAAAACGTTATTAATAACAAAATATAAATTAGAGTAAATTAAATGTAGATATATATATATTTTTTATAAAAAGTAAGTGCAAACTTTTTATAAAAAATATATTGTCAAAAAAATTTAATAAATTCAATTATATTTATATAAATATAATTGAATTATTGAAAAACTAAAAAATAGAAGTATTATGTCTACAAAATGCTAACTACAATAGTAGAGAGTTTACATTAAAATTTAGGAAGTAGGTTTATTAGTACTAATAAGCGGATTTTATCAGCTAAAAATTAAAAGTGGTAAATATAGTGAAAATTAATTATTAATCTAAAATAAATAGGAGGTATATAAAGATGCTAGAGGTTAGAAGAATAAGAGAGAATTTAGAAGATATTAAAAAAGCGATGGATAGAAGAGGGGAAAAAGAATTTGATCTTGATGCTGTAGTTGAATTAGATGATCAAAGAAGAGAATTACTTAAAGAAGTTGAAGTAATGAAAAATGAATTAAATGTTGAATCTAAAAAGATACCTCAACTTATAAAAGAGGGCAAGAATGTAGAAGAAGCAAAAGTGGTATTAAAAGATTTATCAGATAAGATAAAGGTAATAGATGAAAAAGTTAGAGCAGTAGAAGCAGATATGGAATATAGATTAATGAGAATTCCAAATGTACCTCATCCAGACGTTCCACAAGGAACAACTGATGAAGATAATGTTGAGATAAGAACTTGGGGAGAAACTCCAAAGTTTGATTTCGAAGAAAAAGCTCATTGGGATATAGGAACTGGATTAGGAATATTAGATTTTGAAACAGCTGGTAAAATAACTGGTTCAAGATTTACTTTATACAAAGGATTAGGAGCTAGATTAGAAAGAGCTTTAATAAACTTTTTCTTAAATACTCATGTAGATGAAAATGGATATACGGAAGTATTACCTCCTTTCATGGCTAATAGAAACAGCTTTGTAGGAACAGGACAATTACCTAAGTTTGAAGAAGATATGTTCAAATTAGAAGGATTAGATTACTTCTTAGTGCCAACTGCAGAAGTACCGGTAACTAATATACACAGAGATGAAATCTTATCTGTAGATCAATTACCAATAAAATACTGTGCATATACTCCATGTTTCAGATCAGAAGCAGGATCTGCTGGTAGAGATACTAGAGGTTTAGTAAGACAACATCAATTCAACAAGGTTGAATTAGTTAAGTTTGTTGATCCAAAAGAATCTTACAATGAGTTAGAAAAATTAACTAATGATGCAGAAAAAATGTTACAAATGTTAGGATTACCATACAGAGTGGTTAGAATATGTACAGGAGACTTAGGGTTCACTGCAGCATTTAAATATGACTTAGAAGTATGGATGCCAAGTTATAACAGATATGTTGAAATATCTTCTTGTTCAAACTTTGAAGATTTCCAAGCTAGAAGAGCTGGTATAAGATTCAAGAGAGATAAGAAATCTAAAGCTGAATATGTTCATACATTAAATGGTTCAGGATTAGCTGTAGGAAGAAGTTTAGCTGCTATACTAGAAAACTATCAACAAGCTGATGGATCTGTAATAGTTCCAGAAGCGTTAAGACCATATATGGGTGTAGATGTTATAAAAAATAATGAATTATAAAAAATAAAGTAGAACAGATATATAATTGTAAGAGGGAGCTTATATAAGCTCCCTCTTACAGTTTATATACATAAAGAATACAAGGATGATATAGGAATAATAAAAAATTAAGTTGAATTATAAAATAAACTATGATAAAATAGAATTGTTATAAGTTTTAGGAGGAAATATGGAAAAATCATTCTATATGAAAGAAGCATTAAAAGAAGCATATAAAGCATATAATAAGAAAGAAACTCCGATTGGAGCTGTTGTAGTCAAAAATGAAGAAATTATAGGTAGAGGCCACAATCTTACAGAAACTTTAAATGATTGTACTGCACATGCAGAAATTTTAGCTATAAGAGAAGCAGCAGAAAATTTAGGTGGATGGAGACTTATTGATTGTGATTTATATGTAACTATGGAACCATGCATTATGTGTAGTGGAGCAATAGTTAATTCTAGAATCAAAAAACTTATAATAGGAACTAAGCATATAAAGAATTCATATACAGAAAAACAGCATGAATTTAAAATAAATTATTATGAAAATAGTAACGTTGAGGTTTCCTTTGGAGTGCTAGAAGAGGATTGTTCCAAGATATTACAAGAATTTTTTAAAACTTTAAGGAAAAAATAATAGGGAGAGTTGGTCGAGTCGGTCG
This sequence comes from Romboutsia sp., assembly GCF_035470145.1. Lineage (GTDB taxonomy): Bacteria > Bacillota > Clostridia > Peptostreptococcales > Peptostreptococcaceae > Romboutsia_D. The sequence continues at coordinate 5,745 of NZ_DATIRC010000213.1, read as the reverse complement.
AAGGCGCTCGCCTGGAAAGTGAGTATACGTGTCAAAAGCGTATCGTGGGTTCGAATCCCACACTCTCCGCCAGAGGAAATTTAAATATGGTTGTAATTTTGCTGTACTAGATGGGGAGGTAGCGGTGCCCTGTAACCTGCAATCCGCTATAGCAGGATTGAATTCCATCTAGAGGCTTATCTTTTGTAGGGCTGCCCTAAATAAGTGGTGTTGACACTTAGGTCCTGCGCAATGAAAGCTCATGAATCCCGTCAGATCCGGAAGGAAGCAGCGGTAAGTGACCACTTTCGTGTGCCGCGGGGGTGCCTAAGTTGAGCTAACTGTTTAGGTAACGCTTATGAGAGTAAGTCAATAGATGGTGTACAGCATTTAAATATATAAAAAACAAATCTCTTAATTTAAGAGATTTTTTTTATTTATAAAACTTTAAACATTTTAAGTATATAACTTATAATAGGGTACATATATTAGAATCTATTACGGTTAAGAAGTAAAATAAGTAAAATGGATTTATAATTTATGTAAGTAAAATATATTACAATATCATGATATAATATTTCAATATATTGTAAATATAATATATTGGATAGATTTTTTTATTAAGGAGAGATAAAAATGCATAAGGCATTGTATAGAGCATATAGACCTCAAAACTTTGAGGATGTTGTTGGGCAAGAGCATATTACAAGAACTTTAAAAAATCAGATAGAGAGTAACAATGTTGGGCATGCTTACTTATTCTCTGGAACCAGAGGGACGGGTAAAACGTCTACGGCGAAAATATTTGCTAGAGCTGTTAATTGCTTAAATAGTGTTAATCAGGAACCATGTAATGAATGTGATGCATGTAAGGATATATTAAATGATAATATAATGGATGTCGTAGAGATAGATGCAGCATCTAATAATAGTGTAGATGATATAAGAGAACTTAGAGAAAGTGTTAAATACTCACCTACTAAAGCAAAGTATAAAGTATATATAATAGATGAGGTACACATGTTATCTCAGGGAGCGTTCAATGCTCTCTTAAAGACATTAGAAGAGCCACCATCATATATAATATTTATATTAGCAACTACAGAACCGCATAAGATTCCTGCAACTATTTTATCGAGATGTCAGAGATTTGACTTTAAAAGGGTTACAGTAAGTGATATGACTGCTAGGATGAAAAAAATATGTAAAGAAGAGAATATAGAAGTTGAAGATAAAGCTCTTAATCTTATATCTAGAAATGCTCAGGGGGCACTAAGAGATGCACTTAGTATATTAGACCAATGTATATCTTTTGGAGATAATAAAATAGAATATAAAGATGTTGTAGAGTTATTAGGGACTGTAAATATAGAACAATTATTTGAAATGGCACAGTTTATAATAAATGAGGATACAAAAAAATCTCTTCAAACTTTAAATGAATTTGTTATATGGGGTAAAGATATAAGAAACTTAATAAATGATTTGATAGATCATTTTAGAAATCTTATGGTTTGTAAAGTATCTACAGATCTTGATGAAATTATTTCTTTGCCAGAGGAAACAATAAAACAATTAAAATCTCAAGCTAATAATGTAGATGTGAATGATTTAATAAGAATTTTAAATATATTGTCAATCACTCAAGATACTATGAGAACTTCATCAAACCCAAGAGTTTTAGCAGAGGTGACTATGATGAAAATTGCTCAACCTATGTTTGATGAAAGTAAAGAAGCTCTTATAAAAAGAATTGAGAATTTAGAAAAAATAATAGAAAGTGGAAATATAAAGGTTAATGCTGTTAACATAGAGAATAATAATGAAGTGGTAGAAAATAATGAAGATACAGAAGAAGAAATAATATATGAAACAGTAAAAAGTGAAGATGTTAAGCTAATAGAGGCATCTTGGCAAAAAATAAGACAAAAAATTAAAGATGATAAGCAAAGTAAGCAGATGCCTGTATATTTTTTATTGGGTGATGTAAGTAGTTTTAATGTGTATGAAAATATGTTGTATATAATTTATGGAGATGGATTTGAATTTGCAAAGAAAAGACTAAATGATTCTAATACTATAGCATACATAGAAAAGATGATAAGAGAAACTATAAATAGAAGTTTTAGCATAAAAGTAATACTAGAATCTGAAGTTAAAAATATAAGTTTGGAAATAGAGAATGTTAAAAAAGACAAGGGCGAAGAAATTTTAAAAGAATTAGTTAATAAAGATATATTAGAAATAAAAGATAGTATTAAAGAAAATGAAGATAAATAATAAATACTATTATGATATAATATTAAAATAAAAAGTAAGTTTTTAAGGAGGATTTTAATTATGGCTAAGAAAGGTTTTGGAGGCGGAATGATGCCTGGAAATATGAATAATATATTAAAGCAGGCTCAAAAGATGCAAGAAAATATGCAAAAAATGCAACAAGAATTAGAAGCAAAGGAAGTTGAAGCTTCAGTTGGAGGAGGAGCTGTTACTGTTAAAGTTAATGGTAAGAAAGAAGTTGTAGATATAACTATAAAACCTGAAGTTGTTGATCCAGATGATATAGAGATGTTACAAGATTTAGTTCTAAGTGCAGTTAATGAAGCATTAAGAAGTGTTGATGATATGCAAGCATCTCAAATGAGCAAAGTAACTGGAGGAATGAATATACCAGGATTATTCTAGTAGGTGATAATATGCAAGTTTATACAGGTCCTATAACTAGGCTTATAGAAGAATTTTCAAAACTTCCTGGAGTAGGAAGGAAAACAGCTCAAAGATTAGCTTTCCATGTTATTAATATGAATATTAATGATGTAGAAGCTTTATCTAAAGCTATAGTAGAAGCTAAAAGGGAAATAAGATACTGTTCAGTATGTTGTAATATAACTGATACAGATCCTTGTAGCATGTGCTCTAATAAAAATAGAGATGCTAGTGTTATCTGTGTAGTAGAAGATCCTAGAGATGTTGCTGCTATGGAAAGAACAAGAGAATTTAAGGGTCAATACCATGTATTAAATGGTGTTATATCTCCTATGGATGGTATTGGACCAGATATGATAAAAATAAAAGAGCTAATACAAAGATTAGGAACTCAAGATGTAAAAGAAATAATAATGGCTACTAACCCTACAATAGAGGGTGAAGCTACAGCTATGTACATAGCTAGACTTCTAAAACCGATGGGTATAAAAGTGACTAGAATTGCTCATGGATTACCTGTAGGTGGGGATTTAGAGTATGCAGATGAGGTAACAATATCTAAAGCATTAGAAGGTAGAAGAGAAATATAAAAATCGAGGTGAATGCCTCGATTTTTTTGTCGTTTAATAGAAGAATTTTGTGGTTAAAAATATATTAGATTTGTTGAACAAAAATTCTGAGTAATGTATAATTTGTTGTATATTCATTTAAAATTTTTAATAGGGGTGCAATATGAAATCAACTATGAACCTAGAAGAGCATAAGGCTATGAAGGAAAAAAGGCTAAAGAAGTTAAACTCAAAGGATAAGAGTAAATATGATGAAAATGATGATATGAGTTTATTAATCAAGAAAAAATCAAAAAAGACTTCAAAATCTAGAAATACAGACTTTAGAAATAACTATAAGGATTATCAATATGATTATGAAGAAGATTTTTATGAACCAATGTATTAGAAAGAAAAAGTTAATACAAGTAAATTGTTATATACTTAAACATTTACTATAAAATAAAAAATCCCTATAGGAATTGTCCAATAGGGATTTTATTTATATAGTTATATATATTACTGATATTATTGAGGTTGTTTATCTTTTTCTAATATATCTATAACTAAATTAGCTATATTCTGAGAAGACTTAAATTTCCTTATAGACTTTATATTACGTTTAAGTATATCTAATCTAGATGAATCATCTATAAGAACTTTTAAAAGTACTGATAGAGTATATTTTTTTGTTGTTCTAAGTGCAGCACCACAGTTAGAGAGAAAATCTAAATTCTCTTCTTCTTGACCAGGTATATAATAAGGAACTATCATTGGAACATCTTTTAGCAATGCTTCAGTAGTAGTCAAGCCTCCAGGTTTAGTTACTAATACATCTATTGAAGCTAAGATATCATTCATTTTATTAGTATAGCCTAAAACACATACATTTTTATCATGAGGGTGAGAGGCTAATTTTTTATCAATTTTTTCTCGAAGACTTTCGTTTCTTCCAGTTATAACTATAATTTGGAAATCTCTGTTTATATCTAATAATTCAACTAGGGTTTCTCTTATATTTCCAGCACCGAAACTTCCGCCCATTAAGAGTACAGTGAGTTTATCAGGAGATAAACCTAGTTCAGTTAAAACAGTTTGTTTATCTCTATTAGATAAGAATGACTTTTCAACAGGAATACCAAAAGTTTTAATCTTATTACTTTCAACACCTTCAAAAACCAACAATTCTTTTACATATTCATGGCCAACTATGTAGTAATCTATTTCGTTTTGTATCCATGTTGAATGAGTTGTATAGTCTGTTAATACAGAAATCATTGGAGGAACGTCTATATCATAGTAATGCTTATTAAACGTATCTCCGAAATTTGTTGGACTAGAATAAGAATTTTGATGCTTTTTTAAAGTACTCAGTGCTATCATAGGGAATGGATGAGTACCTATAATTACATCTGGTTTAGAATTTTTAAGAAGTTTTCTGAATTTCTGAGCCATAAAAGACGTAAGTAGATTATCTTTAAATTCATTTTTAGATATAAGAGTAGTCTCAGAAAATCTATAAACACTTCCATAAGCTTTAGGTGTATATATTGCAGATTTTTCATAACCCCTAGATATTATTTTATCCATTGTATTATTAACTAATTTTAAACTATCAATTATTTCACATTGTATAGGTATTCCATCTATTGATTTTTGTTCTAATTCTTCTTTGATTGCTCGAGCAGCTCGATTATGTCCTCCGCCAGTTGAAGCAGACATAATTAATACTTTTTTGCTCATAATAAACTCCTCCTAAAAATGTAGCGTTATATTGAATAATAATACAATTTTTTGTATTATTAATTATGTTTAATAAATTTAATTTGCTACATATTAGATTATATACTAATAATGCGCTAATAATAATCTATTATATAACAAAAAAAAATACAAGATTATAGATAATGAAAATAAAGGAGATAAAACTTATGAAAGCTGTAGAAATATATACAAGTGATTCATGTATTCAATGTATAAAAGCAAAAGAATTTTTAAAATCTAATAATGTTGAATATATAGAGCGTAATATATCTAAAAATTCACAAGATAGAAGAGCTTTAATAGATATGGGGTATATGTCAATTCCGGTTACTATTATAAATGGTCAACATGTATTAGGGTTTGACTTAAATAGAATGAAAAATTTATTAGGAATATAAGCTACAATAAAATAATATTATCTAAAATAGTGTAAGGAGGTATAGAATTAATTACTTTTTTACATTATTTTTAGTGAGTAAACAATATAACTCTAGGTTGTATAAAAAAATATATATTACATAGAATAAGCTAGGAGTTAGGAAATGACTTGAATTTATAAAAAAGTAACAAAAAATATAAAAAAGTTTCATAAAAAGTGTTGACGATATTAAATTAAGATGATATAGTATTACTTGTCCTTAAGAAAAGGGCAAACAAGAAAATGAACTTTGAAAATTAAACAGTAGGTTAATTTATAGAATTTGAAACAAACCAAACAAACAAAGCCAGATATATAACAGTATCTGAG
>NZ_DATIRC010000212.1:0-38404 GCF_035470145.1 Romboutsia sp. | reverse complement strand
TACTACTTCAAACCCTGCATCAACTAATGTAAATTGAGAGTCAGTAACTGAGATTATTAAAGTTCCAGATACCACAACTACAATTCCTATGAAAAATATCCCTAAGGATTTTCTAACTGTAGATGGTCCAATTCTTCTCTCATATATTTCTATATCTTCTTTTCCAAGTATAAATGATTTAACTGTAAGTACCAGTATTGCTAGTGTAGTAGTTTTGATTCCTCCTCCAGTTGATGCAGGAGATGCTCCTATAAACATTAATATTATCATTATAAATATACTACTTTGATACATTATAGTTAAATCTATAGTATTGAATCCAGCCGTTCTAGTTGTTACTGATTGGAATAATGAAGCAAGTAACTTTCCTCCAAATCCTAACGGTCCTAATGTATTTGGATTATTATATTCTAATAATAATATAAATACCATTCCTACTACTATTAACATAGTTGTCGTGAATAACACAACTTTTGAATGTATTGTTAATTTGGATATCTTCTTATGTTTAATTACATCTAGAATAACAGGGAAACCTAATCCACCTAGAATTATAAGCGTTGAAATAGTTATTGTTACAGTAAAATTATTCACATAATATGTTAATGAACTAAATGGTCCTGAAACAGTTCCCATTAAATCAAATCCAGCATTACAGAATGCTGATATTGCATGGAATATACTATACCAAATCCCTTTTCCTATGCCAAACTGAGGAATAAATACTGTAGATAGAAGTAATGCTCCTATACCTTCTATTAAAAAAGTCATTAATAATACATATCTTGTTAATTTTACTAATCCTGACAAATCAATTTGATTTAACGCTTCTTGTATTAAAAGTCTTTCTCTTAAATTGATTTTCTTTTTAGCTATAAGAGCAAATAATGTTGCTATTGTCATGAACCCAAGTCCACCTATTTGTATTAACATTATTATAACTAGCTGACCAAATCCACTCCAATATGTTGCTGTATCTACCATAACTAAACCTGTAACACATACTGCAGATGTTGCTGTAAATAGTGCATCTAATAAACCAATACTTTCACCACTCTTAGTTGATACTGGTAAATTTAGTAATATACCTCCTACTAATATAACTATCGCAAATCCTATTACCATTATTTGAGTAGGTTGCATTTTATTTATAAAATTAACAATTTTTTTGAATATTGTCTTCACCTAAACTTAGGCCTCCTTTATAATTAAACTAATTCATAATTATAAATCTACTAAATATGTAAGCCTTTATAACCATTATTATATTATATTCTAAATTTTATCTAAAAACAATAATCTGTATATTTAATTTAGTTAAATAAAATTAACATTTTTTAACCTTATTTATAAGCTTCTAAAAAATATTATTTACATAAATTAAATTTTCAATTCTTAGGCCTAAACAATTAATTATCATATAAATTACAAGGCAAGTCTTATTTTTTATCTATATTTAAAAAAGCCTTTGAATTTTCATTCAAAGGCTTCATTTATATAAATTTATTATATTTTTTAATTAAGCTAATTTTGACTTAGCAACTTCTACTAATTTAGCAAAACCTTGTGGATCATTTATAGCCATTTCAGATAACATCTTTCTGTTAACTTCAACACCTGCTAATTTTAATCCGTTCATGAATCTTGAGTATGATAATCCATTAGCTCTAGTTCCAGCATTTATTCTTTGTATCCAAAGTTTTCTGAAGTCTCTCTTCTTTAACTTTCTTCCTATATATGCGTTCTTTAACGCCTTCATTACGAATGTATTAGCTGGTCTGTATAATTTACTTCTTGCTCCTATAAATCCTTTTGCAAGTTTTAACACTTTTTTGTGTTTTTTACGAGCGTTCATAGCCTTTTTAACTCTTGCCATCGTTATGACCTCCTTTGTTTTCCTCTTTAATGTTTGTTTATTTTAATCCGATTTTTAGTATGGTAATAATTGTGCTATTCTGCTAGCATCTCCTGCAGTAACTATTCCAGACTTTCTTAATTGCATCTTAGTCTTAGCAGCTTTCTTAGTTAATATATGTCTTCTGAAAGCTTTAGATCTCTTTAACTTTCCAGTTCCTGTCTTCTTGAATCTTTTAGCAGCACCTCTATGAGTTTTCATTTTAGGCATGTTAATTTCCTCCTCTCAGTTAATCATCTATTTTTTTGGATCTATCATTACAACCATATTATTACCCTCAAATGCTGGGGCTTTAGTTGGTTCACCAAACTCTTTTACTATATCTATGAATTTAAGCATTACTTGTTTTCCGATGTCTTTATGTCCTAATTCTCTACCTCTGAATCTAAGCTCAACTTTAACTTTATCTCCTTTTTTAAGGAACTTTATAGCGTTATTAGCCTTAGTATTTAAGTCATTTTCTTCAATACCTGGTCTTAATCTAACTTCTTTTATATTGATAACTTTTTGTTTTTTCTTAGATTCTTTTTCTTTTCTAGCTTGCTCATACTTAAACTTCCCAAAGTCCATTATCTTACATACTGGTGGGTTAGCATTAGGCGATATCATTACTAAATCTAAGTTTTTACTGTTAGCCATTGCTTGAGCTTCTTTAGTAGCTATTACACCAAGTTGTTCGCCACTATCTGAGATAAGTCTTACTTCTTTATCTCTTATTTGTTCATTGATTGCTTGTTCTTTGCTAATGGTAGGACACCTCCAAATTTTTTATAAATATAAAAAGCGAATGATATAAATCATCCGCCATATAAGTTAACACATTTAGACAAGCTTTATACATAAAAATATAAAAGCTTTAACTTATATTTACCTGACAACCTAGATCGTAAGGTGAGAAGCGGACTTCTTCTTCGTTTTTTCATTAGTTACTCTATATAATATATCACTATTTTATTATCTTTGCAACTATATTTTTATTTTTTTTAAAAATTATTATAAACTTCTATATAATTCTATTTTTTCTTCTGTACTACTAGTTTATCTTCTAAAATTTATACTATTAGTAGTAATGATTTGACTAATTTCTGGTTATACTTAAAGATATTAAATGTTTGTAGTTTATTTATGGAAAATTTTAAATAATAAATATTAGTAAATATGGTAATCATAAAGTAAATAAATAATTTTTATTATTGAGGTGTATGGCTATGAAAATGTTAAACAATTTTTTTAAGAAACTTAACAAACCGGTGCCTGTATTTGCTCAAACTAAAATGGAAAAAGAAAATCCCGCTGATGATTCTAGCTCTACTAAACCAAAAACTACTTTTTGTGATGTTGCTGGGTTAGAAGAAGTGAAAGAGGAGCTTTTTGAAATAGTAGATTTCATGAAGTCTCCAGACAAATATAAGAAAATGGGTGCAAAAATACCTAAGGGAGTTTTATTTTATGGACCTCCTGGTACAGGAAAAACATTGCTTGCATCTGCTGTTGCGGGAGAAACTAATTCTTCTTTCTTCAATGTTACTGGTTCTGAGTTTGTTGAGAAATACGTGGGTGTAGGTGCTAAACGTGTTAGAACACTATTTGAAAAAGCTAGAAAGGAAGCTCCTAGTATAATCTTTATAGATGAGATTGATGCTATAGGTGCTAAGAGACATCTAGAAAGTAACAATGAAAAAGATCAAACTTTAAATCAACTTTTAGTTGAGATGGATGGCTTTACTAAAGATTCAAATGTAATAATAGTAGGCGCTACAAATAGACTTGATTTACTTGATGAAGCTCTACTTAGACCCGGGAGATTTGATAGACACATACACATAGGTTCTCCCAATTATCATACTAGATTTGAAATCCTAAAAGTTCATACCAATAATAAACCAATCGATCCATCTGTAGATTTAGAGCTTTTAGCTAAAAAAACTCATGGATTCAACGGTGCTCATCTTTCAAATATCGCAAATGAAGCTGCTATATTTGCAGTCAGAGATAATAGTGAAGTTATTACTTCTATTCATTTCGATAAAGCACTTGAAAGAGTTATTGCAGGACTTGAATCTAAAAATTCTGTATTAATAGAAAAAGAAAAAAAGATAGTTTCTTATCATGAGGCAGGTCATGCACTTGTTAGTAATTTAGTTGGACTTTGCCCTATACAAAAAATATCTATAGTCCCTAGAGGACAAGCTTTAGGATATGTACTTCAACTACCTGATGAAGATAGATATATATATACTAAAGATGAATTGATTGGAAAAATAAAGATTTTACTAGCTGGAAAAGCCTCTGAAGAACTTATCTTCAGCCACAAATCAACAGGTGCAAAAGATGACCTAAAAAAAGTAACAGACATCGCTAATCAAATGGTTTGTGAGTATGGTATGAGTAACTTAGGATTTATGACTATAGACGGAAACATTAAAACATTTATGTCAGAGCAAATTCAAAAAGAAGCCAACGATATAGTACAAAGTTGTTATAATGAAACATTGGATTTACTAAAAAATAATATAAATGATTTACACGTAGTTTCAAAACATCTATTTGATAACGAAACTATGACACATGACGAATTAAAATCTTTAATAACAAAAGAATTTGTTAATTAATCTTCTTTTATTGTTAATTATAAAACTTATAATAAAAATTTTCATTTAAAGCGACGTATTGACTAACTATTTCATATACACTCTATAATACCCGTTGCTAAAAATAATCCCTAAAGTTATATTTTTAAGACTTTAGGGATTATTTATTACTATTAACTTATTTTAAATGTTATATTTATTATGCTTGTATAACATTAATTCTTTCTTCAACTTCTTTTAATACTGTTGCTATAAATTCATTTAAATCTAGGCTTCCAATTTCTCCATTATCTCTTGATCTTACAGATACCTTATTCTCAGAGGCTTCTTTTTCACCTACTACTATCATGTATGGTATCTTTTGAAGCTGAGCTTCTCTTATCTTAAATCCTGTCTTTTCTGCTCTATCATCTATATCAACTCTTATACCTTTTTCAAATAAAGCTTTTTTAACTTCATTAGCATAGTCATTGTATTTGTCAGATATTGGAAGTATTCTAACTTGAGTTGGAGCTAACCAAACTGGGAATTTACCAGCATAATGCTCTATTAATATTCCTATGAATCTTTCTATACTTCCGAATGCAACTCTGTGTATCATAACTGGTCTATGCTTTTCTCCATCTTGACCTATATAGTTTACATCAAATCTTTGAGGTAATTGCATATCTAATTGTATAGTACCACATTGCCAAGTTCTTCCTATGCAATCTCTTAAGTGGAAGTCTATCTTAGGACCGTAGAATGCTCCATCACCTTCGTTTAATTTATATGGTAAGTTTAATTCTTCTAAAGCTTCTCTTAATCCATTTTCTGCTACTTCCCACTCTTCATCTGTACCCATTGAATCTTCTGGTCTTGTAGATAATTCTAAGTGATACTCAAATCCAAAAGCCTTATAAACATTGTCTATTAAGTTTACAACACCTTTTATTTCATCTTTTATTTGTTCTGGTAACATGAATATATGTGCATCATCTTGAGTAAATGCCCTAACTCTCATTAATCCATGTAATGCACCTGATAATTCATGTCTATGAACTCTACCTAACTCAGCAACTCTCATAGGGAAATCTCTGTATGAATGTGGCTTAGATTTATAGAATAACATTCCACCTGGGCAGTTCATTGGCTTTATAGCAAAGTCTTGGTCATCTATTTGAACTGTATACATATTTTCTTTGTAGTGATACCAGTGACCTGAAGTCTCCCATAGTTTTTGATTTAATATTATTGGAGTTTCTATTTCAACATATCCGTCAGCTCTATGTATTTCTCTCCAGAATTTTAATAATTCATTTTTAAGCTCCATACCTTTTGGTAAAAATAAAGGGAATCCTGGTCCTTCTTCTGGTATGAAGAATAAATCTAATTCTTTACCTAATTTTCTATGGTCTCTCTTTTTAGCTTCTTCTAATAAGTGTAGGTATTCTTCTAAATCTTTATTCTTTTCGAATGATATACCATATATTCTTTGAAGCATTTTGTTCTTTTCGTCTCCACGCCAGTAAGCACCTGCCACACTTAATAACTTAACTGCCTTAACCTTTTTAGTTGAAGGTAAGTGTGGTCCTCTACATAAATCAGTAAAGTCTCCCTGCTTATAGAAAGATATTATTTCTCCTTCTGGTAATTCTTCTATCAGCTCAACTTTATATAGTTCACCATTCTCTTTAGCCCAAGCTAAAGCTTCTTCTTTTGGTAACTCGTATCTTTCTACAGCTAAATCTTCTTTAGCTATCTTTTTCATTTCTTTTTCTATTTTTTCTAAATCTTCCATTGTTAACCTATACTCTAAGTCTATATCATAGTAGAATCCATTTTCTATGCTTGGTCCTATTGCAAACTTAGCATCTGGATATAATCTCTTTATAGCTTGAGCTAACATATGTGCAGATGTATGTCTGAATACATCTTTACCTTCTATATCTTCAAATTTAAATAGATTTAATTCACAATCTTCACATACATTATAATCTAATCCTACTACTTCCCCATTTACTGATGCTGCAACGACTGCTCTAGCTAGACCTTCACTTATAGATTTAGCTATATCCATAACAGAAATTTCATTTTCAAATTCTCTTACTGATCCATCTTTTAAAGTAATCTTTATCATTGTTTTACCTCCTCAATTTAGTCTTAATTTTATAAATAAAAAAACTCGACCCAAATAGTATATTTGGGACGAGTATTAATTCGCGGTTCCACCCAAGTTGGCGTATATTCATACAACCCTCTTGATGACTGTAAGGTAGTCAACCGAATACTTTCACATATTAAAATATGCTACTAAATTCTGCTCCAAGGTAGTTTTCAAATAGTCATATTTAGATAAGCTTACAGCCGGTGGCTTATCCTCTCTGATAAATTGTTTCTATCTTACTTGTCCTTTTCTTAGCTATTATTTTAAATTTAGTATAATTATATCAGATAGTTATACCTCTAGCAACAATAATATATTACATAAATATAATTATTAATCCTTGCACTATACCTATCATAAATCCTAGTATCAAACCTAATATTTCTATATGTCTCAATTCCTTTTTTGCTATTTTAAGTATTATTTCCTCTAATTCATATAAATCTAACTCATTAATCTTATTCTCTACCATTTGTTGTATATTTATACGTTTATTTGCTTTAACTATTATTTCTTCACTTAAATCATTTATACTTTGTCTAATTTCCATTTCTATTGCATCTGATACATATCCTTTGATAAGATTTTTTATTGCACTAGGAGCAAATGCCATTTTCTCATTTATCATAAGCTTGATTTTTGTCTTTATATATTCTACTACATTTCGCTTATCTTCATCTGTAATTATATTTTCTAATATTTCATCTAATGAAAGAAATTGTTCTTGAATCACTTCACCTATATTTATAGCAATCTCAGCTTTTCTCTTTGGTATTAATCCTATTATCTCTTTATTTATTATAGGTATTTTAATAGGTTCTATTGGTCTAAATATTAATTTAATAGCAACAACATTAGTTATGTAACCTATTATACCGCCTATACTTGCTAATACTAATATTTTAAATATATCATTCATAATAAAATCTCCTTACTTTAATATAATCATATGTGCAGTTCATTTTGCAACTATCCATTATATCATTATAAGGCTTTTATTACGCTTTAAAAAGTAATTTTTTATTATATAGAATAATATATTAGTCATGAAACTTTATTTTTATTTAATTTTGATATATAGATGTTACTCTATCTCCAAAAATAGATTTTATTGTCTCTGTTATTTCTTTAGATGAATTATTATTTAATGTATCTAATATTTCTATTGTTCCAGGGCATAATGTAAGTAATGTACTTATTAAGAAGTCCTCATAATTTAAATTTTCTTGTATTACCATATTTATAATTTCTTCATCATCAATATTATCTATTATCTTTCCATTTTTATCATATAATATGAATGAATCATCTTTCATAATATGAACTCTTAATAAATCTATTTTTTCGTCTTGTATCTCTACAAAGTATTTTAGGACATTTATAAATTCATCTTGGTCCTTTTTCATTATGTATTCTTCTACCGCTATATCTCCTATATTAGATATATAGGACATAAATTCTTTCATTCTAAATTTCACAAATCCTTCTATATTTATATAATTATTATTTAATATGTAGTTATATACTTTATTATATATAGAATCTCGAATAAGCGGCTCTTGCTCTTTAAATAAATCTAATGAATAGACATATATTTTCTCTTTTTCATTGAAATATGTATCATTGTATTGTTTCAATATATACTCCTTTAATAACTTATCCTTCATTATATTTATTATTAAATTTGTTATTTCTTCTGTTATTGTTTCTGTATTTATTCTCTCTTTACTATTAGAACTTACTTCTATTTCTATAAGCTCATTATCATATTTCAGTTCTTTCTTTAGGTTATTACTATTTAGAAATTTCATAGCATATACTTTATCCTGTTGTGATAAACTCAGATGAATATTTTTAATTGCCAAATTAATCGCTCCTTTCTTGTTATAAGAGGAACTCTCGAGCTTAATCTAATAAATTTTCATTACTTAAAATAGCTATTATTTTTCTCAAATTGCATATTTTAATAACACTTTCTTTTATTATATCTATATTTCTTTCATTTAATTCATATTCTATAGCTATAAATATGCAAAAAAAATGATAGCATATGCTATCATTTTTTATCTTTCACCTTTTTTATATGGATTCCCAAGTGCTGCTGGAGCTTTAGAACTCTTAACAAAAATAACTAAAACTATTAATGTAACAATATATGGTATCATTGACAACAAGTTTTCATTTATACTAAATGGTAATGCTGGATTACCAAAGTATACTGATAGTGCTGTAGAGAATCCAAATAGTAAACATGCTGCCATTGCCCATTGTGGTCTCCACTTACCAAATATAACTGCCGCTATAGCTATATATCCTTGTCCTGATATTAGTGTTGGTCTAAATGAAGAAACAACTGCTAAACTCATTGAAGCTCCACCTAATCCGGCCAATATACCAGATATTATAACTGCTGAGTATCTTGTTAAAGCAACATTTATACCTAATGTATCCGCTGCACCAGGATGTTCTCCAACTGCTCTTACTCTAAGACCGAATCTAGTTTTGTATAATACATACCATACAACTGCAACTAATATAAATGCTAAAAATACTGTTGCATATGAATTAAATATTATATCTAATACACCACCAGCTGGAAACACTCCATTTAATGGTCTTGGCATCTTATTTTCCATTGGTATTGTTGGTGTCATAGTTGCACCATCAAACATTATCTTAGATGCAAATAATGCTACTCCAGGAGCTAATAAGTTTATTGCAACCCCTGATATAGTGTGATCTGCATTAAAGCTTACAGTTGCAATTGCATGTATAAGCGCAAATACACCACCTGCTAATCCACCTATTATAAATGCTATCCAAGGATTACCTATAATAACACCTGCTGCTGCACCTGCAAAAGCACCTATAGTCATCATACCTTCAATACCTATGTTAACTATACCTGAATTCTCTGAAAACACTCCACCTAATGCTGCAAATATAAGGGGTGTAGAGTACATTAAAGTAGTACTAAGAATTAAAGCTAAATCTTGCATTATACATTACCCCCTTTATTTTTTTTATCCCTAATTTTTACATATAACATTCTTAAAACACTGCTTAAAGCTATAAAGTAAACTATAGATCCTATAACTATATTTATTACCTCTGAAGGTGCACCTATAGCTTGCATCTTAGTTCCACCATATTTAAATGCACCAAATAATAGTCCTGAGAATATAACTCCTATTGGATTACTATTCGCTATTAAGGCAACAGCTATACCATCAAAACCATATCCTTCTTGCGCTGCAAGTATTGTTATATTATGAGACACACCCATAACTTGTATAGCTCCTGCTATACCTGCAAGTAAACCTGCTATTGCCATAGACTTTAATATTGATGTATTAACATTTATACCACCATATTCTGCACCATATTTATTGTATCCAACTCCTCTTAATTCAAATCCTAGAGTTGTCTTGAACAATACAAATGCTATTATTAAAACAAGTATTACAGATATAACTATACCCCAGTTAACTTTAGTAGCAGGTCCTACTAATCCAGTCATCCAGTCTATTCCTATACTTGCTGATTCATTTATACTTACCGAAGCTTCGCTATTTGGTCTAGCTAACCATGTAGTTTTTATAATAAAGTTGCTTAGATAAAAAGCAATCCAGTTAAGCATTATAGTTGCTATAACTTCATTTATTCCAAACTTAGATTTTAACCAACCTGCAAATCCGCCCCATATAGCTCCACCTAATGCTGCCATTAAAAGTGTAAATGGTACATGAATAAAAGGAGGTAATTGCACTCCAGCTCCTACTATGGTAGCAACTAATGCACCTATTATAAATTGACCTTCTGCTCCTATATTGAATAGACCTGTCTTAAATGCAAATGCAATAGAAAGACCTGTTAATATAAGTGGAGTAGATCTTATTATAGTCCATGCCATAAATTTTGGTTTTCCAAATATACCTTCTATCATAGCCACGTAAGCCTCTATCGGATTAAATCCTGCTATAATTAATGCTATTGCACCAACTAATAAGCCTAAGATTATAGATATTAAAGAAAATAATATCGCATTATCTGCTAAGGAGATCTTTTTCTTGTTTGCCTTACTGCTCATTATCTTCACCTCCAGCCATCATAAGTCCTAATGTATTTTCATCTGCATCTTTTGCATCTACAATTCCTACTATTTTTCCTTCATAAATTACCGCTATCCTGTCTGATACATTCATAACCTCATCTAATTCTAAAGATACTAAAAGTACAGCATTTCCTTCATCTCTTTGCTTAACTAGTGATTGATGTACAAACTCTATAGCTCCAACATCTAATCCTCTTGTTGGTTGAGTTGCTATTAGTAGCTGAACTTGACCTGTAGTCGCTCTCGAAACTTCTATATTATCAACTTCTCTACCAATTATAACCTTTTGTTGATTTCCTCCAGATAAAGCTCTTGCTTTAGTTGTATGATCTGTAGGTCTTACATCAAATCTTTCTACTATAGCTTCTGCATATTTATCAATCGCTTCTTTATTTAAGATTCCATTTTTAGAGAATCTAGAATCTTTATAGTTTTGTAAAACTGTATTTTCTGCTACAGAGAAATCTAATATTAATCCTCTCTTATGTCTATCTTCTGGTATATTTTTTATACCTTTATTAAACATTTCTTTGGGACTTTTATTTAAAACTTCTTGTCCGTTTATCTTTATACTTCCAGATTCAGCTTTTCTAAGTCCTGTTAAAGCTTCCACTAATTCAGATTGACCATTTCCATCTATACCTGCAACACCTAGTATCTCACCAGCTTTTACTTCTAATGATAATCTATCTACTACTGATATTTTTCTATTATCTTTAACTGTTAGATCCTTTATTTCTAAAACTACTTCTTTTGGTTTTGCTTGTACTTTATCAACTTTAAAATTTACTTCTCTACCAACCATCATAGCTGCTAAGTCGTCTTCACTAGATTCAGAAACTTTTACAGTATCAATGTACTTACCTCTTCTGATTATAGTGCAATAATCAGCCACTGCTTTTATTTCCTTTAACTTATGAGTTATTATTATTACAGACTTACCTTCTTTAGTTAAGTTTCTTATTATTTGTATAAGTTCTTGAATCTCCTGTGGTGTAAGAACTGCTGTCGGTTCATCAAGTATTAATATTTCAGCTCCTCTGTATAATGCTTTTAATATCTCAACTCTTTGCTGCATACCAACTGTTATATCTTCTATCTTAGCATTTGGATCAACATATAATCCATACTTTTCTGATAATGCCTTAACGTCTTCTACTGCTTTTTTTATATCTACAGATCCCATACCCTTTGTTGGTTCAGTACCAAGTATTATGTTTTGAGCTACTGTAAATGGTTGAACTAGCATGAAATGTTGATGAACCATTCCTATACCATTAGATATTGCGACATTAGGATTATCCATATTTACTAATTTCCCATTTATATGAATCTCACCTGATGTTTGATGATATAAGCCATATAATATGTTCATTAGAGTAGATTTACCTGCTCCATTCTCACCTAAAAGAGCATGCACTTCACCTTTATGTACAGTCAAGTCTATGTTATCATTTGCAACAAAATTCCCGAACATCTTAGTTATCTTTTTCATTTCTACAACTTTTTGACTGTAGTCGATATTACTATTATTCATCGCTCGTTCTTACCCTCCTTAGTTTAAATATTCAGTATTTTTATTATACTAAAATCTAGTCTGCATAACAAACCATTTCCTACCTTTTTAAAAAGTTATTTTTTATTGTTTTTTCTTTTAGCTATTTTTTTAAAACATCACTATTACTTTTACTACTACGTATATTTTATTTTTGTAAAACTTTTAAAGGTAAAGTTCTATATTATTATTCTTTCCAAAAGTTATCAAAATATTGTATTATATAACACTAACTTTGCTTACTGTATCAATTATAATCATTATTATATATTTATTTTTTAAAACCAATAAATTATATAAATTCAATATATATACCTGATAGTAAATCATTTTACCAATTAATACTCTAAGTAATAATATTAATTATATTTTGCATCATATAAAAAGCTATCCTATATTCAGGATAGCTTTTTGTTGTCTATTATTTTTTTAATTCTTTGTATTCTTTTTCATTTTGAGGAACTTTTATATCTCCAGCTTTAATTTTTTCAGCTTCTGCTTGAACATATTCTAAAACATCTGGTGGTACATTCTTATCACTAGTTGGAGCTATACCAACCCCACCCATTTCTAATGTATTAACTACAACTTTTCCACCTTCATATTTACCGTCTATCATAGTTTTTGTTAAGTTGAATACAGCAACGTCTATATTCTTCATTGCTGAAGTTATTATGTTTTCTGGAGCTAATTTATTTTGGTCTTGGTCAACACCTATAGCTTTTTTGCCATTTTCTTTAGCCGCTTCTATCGCTCCTATACCACATGCTCCTGCAGCAGAGAATATTATATCTGCTTCATTTTTGTGCATTTGATTTGCTATAGATTTTCCTTGTGCTTGATCTGTAAAGCTATTAGCATATTGAACAAGTACTTCCGCTTCTGGGTTAGATGCTTCTACTCCTGCTCTGAATCCATAATCGAATCTGTCTATAACTTCACCTTTCATACCACCTATAAATCCAACTTTATTAGTTTCTGTCATTTTTCCAGCTATTAATCCTGTTAAGTAAGATGATACGTTATCTTCAAATAATAAAGAAGTTACATTTTTAGGTTGTTCTGGATAAGCTGCATCTATAAGAGCAAATTGTTGTTCTGGATAGTTTTTAGCTGCTTCTCCTATTGCATCTGCTAATTTAAATCCTACACCTATTATTAAATCAGATCCTTCATCATATAAAGTTTCAACATTAGGAACGTAGTCTGCATCTTGCTTAGATTCTAAGTATTTAACTTGAACCTTATCTTCTCCGTACTCTGCTTTTATCTTTTCTAATCCTGACCATGCAGATTGGTTAAATGATTCATCATTTACCCCACCTGTATCAGTTACCATAGCTATCTTGAATACCTTTTCCTTGCCAGCATTTTTAGACGCATCTGATTTTTGATTAGAGCTACATCCGACTAACATACTAGCACTCATAACTGTTGCTAAACCTACTGCTAATAACTTTTTAAGTTTCATAAGTTTCCTCCTAATAATTTCTTATTTTTCTTAATTTTACATCATTTTATATTTTTTTTCTATATATAATTTTTTTAATAACAAAATATATTATATTTTTTATATCATAGTATATAAATTTTAAGTATATAATGTACATATATTATTATAAATATACATTCAAAAATAAATATATATATAGTATATTAAAAAAGACCTTCAATACAGAAGATCTTTTTAATATGACGTACTATTTATTTTTTAAGCATATAATAGCGGTTAAACCCGGTCCAGCATGTGAACCTACACATGTACCTATTTGAAAGTATAATATTTCTTTAGGATTAAATTGTTCTTTAACTACCTCAGTTAACTTATCTTTTTCTTTAAAGTCATCACTATATCCTATACATATGACTTGATCAGTTAAGCTAGTTCCACAGTTTTCTTTTACTAAATCTATCATCTTTGATATAACATTTTTCTTTCCTCTAACTTGACATACTGGGGCAACTAGTCCATCTCTTATGTCTAATATTGGTTTTATGTTTAATATACTACCTACAGCAGCTTTAGTAGAAGATATTCTTCCACCTTTTTGTAGATATTCTAAAGTATCCACTGAGAATAAAACATAAGTCTTTTCTCTTAATTTTTCTATTTCATCTAATATTTCATTTATATCTTTTCCTTGTTCTGCAAGTTCTGCTGCTTTAACAACTAACATTCCTATTACATAAGAAAATGCTTGAGAATCATAAGTGTATATCTCACCATCTATATCATTTTTAGCCATAACTGCACTTTGGTATGTTCCAGTAGCTACAGATGACCCAGCTATATAAAGTATTTTTCTTCCTTCGTTTACATATTTCT
Organism: Romboutsia sp.; assembly: GCF_035470145.1. GTDB lineage: Bacteria > Bacillota > Clostridia > Peptostreptococcales > Peptostreptococcaceae > Romboutsia_D. The sequence continues at coordinate 23,757 of NZ_DATIRC010000212.1, read as the reverse complement.
CAAAAACTTCTTTAAATTGAGCATATGTAACTTGTGAAGTCTTTGGGTATTCATTTTTCTCTCTAAGTATTTTATAAAACTCATCATTAGATATATCAATACCATCTTTATATTCTTTTCCGTCTAATATAACAGTCAATGGTACCACTTCTATATCATATTTATCAATTAATTCTTTAGGTATATCCGATAAACTATCGCATATTATTTTCAAATTTTTCATCATAAAATGCCCCCTTATTAAACTATACTTAGAATAATTGGGATTATCTCATATTTGGATAGCCTAATTGTCTTAATGCTTCATATACCACTATGGCAACTGAATTTGATAAATTCAGCGATCTAGCCTTTTCAACATTTATCATAGGTATTCTCATACAAGTTTCCAAATTTTCTTTTATTAATGCCTCCGGTAATCCTTTAGTTTCTTTTCCGAACACTATAAATGAGTTTTCAACAAATTCTACATCCGAATGCGATTGATTAACTTTTGTAGTTGAGAAAAAGAATTTTCCATTTGGATTTTTTTCAAATACTTCTTCGATGCTATCATAATATTGTATATTTGCTAAATCCCAATAGTCAAGTCCACTTCTTTTTAAATATTTATCCTCAAGTGAAAAACCTAATGGTCTTACTAAATGTAATGTTGTTCCTGTTGCTGCGCATGTTCTTATTATATTACCAGTATTTTGAGGTATTTCTGGTTCTACCAAGACTACGTTTAATGACATATCCATCCTCCTTATTATCATAAGTAAATAATTACGTTTATTTTATTTAGCACAAATTGAGCTATGTAATGTTTAATTATTTTATATTCTAATATTTCTCAAATATAATTATAACAGAAAATTACTTTTGTAAAAACTCACTTTATTAAAACTTATTTATATCTCTTTATTCAAGAGTTAAAATATCCCATCTAAATTTGTGCAACGTAGTAATTGCAATCGTTTTTTATGGGGCAAACCTTACATTCTGGATTTCTTGCCTTACAGATTCTCCTTCCATGAAAAATTAAAAGATGATGAGAATTAGACCATCTTTTTTTTGGAATAACTTCCATTAATGCAAACTCTGTTTTTTCTGGGGTTTTTGTATGAACTATTCCTATTCTATTTGAAACTCTAAATACATGAGTGTCAACTGCCATAGCATCTTGATTAAATGCATTACTTAACACTACATTAGCAGTTTTCCTACCCACCCCAGGCAACTTAATCAATTCTTCTAAAATATCTGGCACTTCACCATTATAAAATTCACATAACATTTCTGACGTCACTTTTATTTTCTGCGCTTTACTTTTATATAATCCACAGCTTTTTATTTTTTCACTTATCTCTTGAGTGCTTAGTTTTAAAAAAGCTTCAGGGGTATTATATTTTTTAAATAATTCTGCAGTGACCTTATTGACTCTAACATCTGTACATTGTGCTGATAATATTGTAGCTATTAAAAGTTCAAATGGTGTAGTATAATTCAGTTCACATTGTGCATCTGGATAAGTTTCCTCTAAAACATTTAATATTTTATTAATATCCTTCATAATAATATTGCCCCTTTTTAATTTATTTTCCTTATTATATATTATCTATAACATTCACCAATACATAATAAATTTTTCTCATATAGACTTCTAATTATGTTATATAAAGTTATTTATGATTATATTTTATTATCTTTATACAAAAAGAAAGCAAAAACTTTACATGTTCTTGCTTTCTTTTAATATTTTACCCATTAAATTATATAATAAAACTATTGTTTTAGGTCTTTCTGCATTTTACTAAATTCATAAAGTCTTTCTATTGTTATCTTTTTAATTTCATCAAATTTCATATCAGTTAAGATTTCAAGTGCTTCTTCTATTCTTTCAATTGTATAAATTTTAAATTCACCATTTTCAATAGCTTCATTTAATTCATCTGATAAAACTAGATTTCTACTATTATTTTTAGGTATTATAACACCTTGATCTCCACTTAATCCCTTTCTCTTACATGCTGAGTAAAATCCTTCTATTTTTTCGGCTATCCCTCCAACAACTTGTATTTCTCCTTTTTGATTCATTGAACCTGTAACAGCTATATTCTGCTTTATAGGTATTTTGCTTAAGGATGATATTAGAGCATACAATTCTGCTCCTGTTGCACTATCTCCATCTACGCCTCCATAATTTTGTTCGAAACAAATATATGCATTTAGTGATAAAGGAAATTCTTGAGCAAAATTTTCTGCTATATACCCACCTAATATTAATACACCTTTATTGTGTATAGGACCACTCATATTTACCTCTCTCTCTATATTAACTATACCTTCATTTCCTGGGCTAGTCGTTGCAGTTATTCTTGAAGGTCTTCCAAATGAGTATTCTCCCATATTAAGTACTGAAAGTCCATTAATAACCCCTACTCTCTTTCCTTGCGTTTCAATTAAAGTGAATCCATTTTCCAGCGACTCATCCATCTTACTCTCTATTCTACTTAATCTTTTTCTTCTTTCATCTATTGCCTTCTTAACATCCTCTTTATCAACATATTCAACACCTCTAATTGTTGCATATGCATCTCCTTCTACAACTATCTCTAGAATTTTATTAAATTGAGTTGAAAGCTTATAGCTATCTCCAGATATTCTTGTACTCAACTTAATAACTTCCTTAACGGCATCATAGGTAAAATGCTTAAGATTATTTTTATTACATTGTAATGCTATAAATCTAGCTATTCCATCTTCATTAACCTCACTTTTAATCATTTCATTATCAAAATCGACAAATATTTTGAAATATTTACTAAAATCAGGATCATAGTTGTATAATAAATTGTACATATAGTTATTTCCTATTAGTATTACCTTCATATCTATAGGAATGCTTTCTGGTTTTATAGAAGTTTGAGTATCTACGCCTATTTTTCTAGATTGTATCGTTCTCTTTAACATATCCCAAGACAATCCATATCTTAACAATTGATCTACATATAAAACTAAATATCCTCCATTAGCTTTATGAACTGCACCAGGAATAAGCTTAGTAAAGTCTGTCTTTATGCTTCCATTATAATAATCATATTCTGCCTTCCCAAATAAATTCGATGGACTTGGATTCATTTCAACAATTATAGGTGCTGCATTATTTTTATCCGTTCCATTATCAACAAATAAATTTACTTTATATTTTAAAAAGTGGTCTTTATCATATTTGTCTTTTAATTCATCTTCATCCATATAAAACAAATAAACATACTCTAATATATTTTTTTTCATATTTGTTAAATAAGTTTTCACTTTGTCATATTCCTTATATTTTTCAGTTAAAAGTTCTATATGTGGATCAATCACAAACTTAGCTATCTCTTCCTCTAAATCTAATAAGGCTTCTTTGGCTGCATCCTCTAAGTCTCTTATTTTATATATTACTTGAATTGCCATATTCTCTAGTTCTCTTTTAACTTTATAGAATTCCTCGTCAAATTCATCTTCATCTTTTGTTTCATCCTTTTCTTCTTTTATAGGGACAAATACCATACCCACTTTACTATTTTTTAATTTAAAACCTTTTTCTTCTCCATATTTTTTTATTTTCTTTAGCAGTATATCTTTTTCTATTTCATACTCTTCAATAAGTTGGTTTTTTCCTATTTCAAAATCTTCACTCTCAAATGCATCTTTTAATTCATCTAAAAGTGTTTCTATAAGTTTTTCTATATCCTTTTTAAACACTTTCCCTAATCCTTTTTCCAACCCAACTACAACAGGTTCTCTAGGGTACTCAAAGTTATACACATAACACCAATCTTTATGTATACTTTTTTGAGATGCATATTTATTCAATGCTTTCATAGCATATGTTGTTTTACCTGTTCCTGACTCTCCAGCCAAGTATATATTGTATGCTGAATTATTAATTTTCAATCCTATCTCCATGGCATCGATGGCTCTTTTTTGACCTAATATGCTTTCTAGAGGTTTTATTTCAGATGTATTATTATATGTTAGCATAAACCTCCCCCCTTCTTTTCTTTTATATATTCTATGTGTTATAGCTTGTAAATGTTGATTTAATTTTTAAAATCATACTAATCTTAAGTTTAACAAATTTCTGTAATACAAAAAGAAGCCTTTGACTTATTAGTCATCAGACTTCTTTTGTAATAAATCCATATTTCTCTTTATTATATTTCTTCCTCTCCAACTAAAGGCTCTATCTCCATATCTCCTTTTAAATTCTTTATTCGAAATATTGCTAATCTCTTCATAGTCTAATCTATCAATTATATTATCCATAAACTCTTGTATATGCGTCTTTGAGATGTTTTGGTTGTGTGGACATACATCTTGGCATATATCACATCCAAAGACTTTATCACTATTCTTTAGTATCCTTACCTCTTCTTCTGACAATTCCTCTTTTTTTTGAGTTAAATAAGACAAACATCTCTTAGGATTCATTTCAAAATTTCCTAAAATAGCATTTCCCGGACAATATTCTACACATTTACTACAATTTATGCAGTTTTTTTGTAATGGTTCATCTGGATGAAACTCATAGTTATTTATAATATATCCTATAAATACATATGACCCATATTCATCCGTTATTATATTATTATTCATACCAAAATATCCAATTCCAGATAAATATGCTAAATGTCTGTCAACTAAAGGTCCATTATCCACAAATATTTTATATTCAAACCCCTTTATTTCTGTAATTAAATAATTACATATTTTTTGTAAAATATCTCTTGCTACTATATGGTAATCTTTTGCATAACAATACTTAGATAAATTTGAATTTTCATTTTCTCCTATATAATAAGGAAATGCACATACAACTATAGATTTAGCATTTTTCATTGTATTTTGCGCATTTATTCTATTTTCTAGTATCTTTTCTTCCATTCCAGTTATATGTCCATTTAATAATCTATTTTTCAGTATTTTTTCTAATTTCTTATTTACACTAATACCTGTAATTCCTACAGATTTTAATCCTATTGATGCACAAAATTCTTTTAATTCATTCTTATTCATAAAATATCCTTTCATTAATTCTTTATTAGTCTTATAATAACTAAAGTGTAAGGATGGTGATAATTTGATTAAATTAACAATACCAGGGAGACCCATAAGTAAATCTAATTTCAAGCTTCATAATGTTCATGGTCAAGCATGGATGCCATCAACAGGCAAGCATTCTAAGTACCTGGCTTATGAAAATATGATCGCAGGTTATATAAATCAACAATACCAAGGAGATGCTATTGTAGAAGATTTAATCACTGTACTAAAGTTATATTTCCCTAATAAACGCATGGGGGATTTACATAACTACCCTAAAAGTATATGTGATGGTATTGAAAAAAGTGGTATTATCAAAAATGATAAACAACTTAAGCCAGTTTTATTATTTGATTTTATAGATAAAGAAAACCCACGTGTTGAAATAGAGCTTTATCCAGTTTCACAGTACGATGTATCTTATAATATATCTTCAAAAGAGTAAAAGCTTGATAAATCAAGCTTTTACTCCCTATAAATAAAGCGTGCTTATGAATTACTACAGGATAATTTTTGTACTATAACTTTAAGTACTCTTTATTATTCTGTATTTTAAATTTTATAATTCTATACTAGTCAAGTTTCGATGATATATCTTTTAACATCTCTCTAATAGGAAGTTCATATGGGCATTTGGTTTCACATAATCCACAATTTATACATTCATTTGCTTTTCCACTTGTAGCTGCATATCTTTCTTTAGCCCATTGCTTTAAATTATATCTAGTATAATATCCTTCTAATAAAAAATTTACTGGGATATTTACACCCACTGGACATGGTAAACAATATTCGCATCTTCTACAAAATCTTTTTCCTAAACTATTTCTTATATCTTCTACTTTCTTATTGTCCTCTTCAGTTAATTCAACATTATCTAATACAGCAATATTTTGCTTTACTTGCTCAATGCTGTCCATACCTGGTATAGCAACATCTATATAATCTTTTGTAAGTATATATTTTATAGCTAGTGTAGCATCATCTAAGGCTCCACCTGCTAGAGGTTTCATTACTATAACACCTATACCCCTTTTATGAGCTTTTCTGAATACTTCATCAGCTTGATCTTCTATTATATTATACGGAAATTGAATTGTAGCAAATTTATCATCCTCTAATACCTTTTTTATTGTATCTAAGCTATGACTAGTTATTCCTATATGTTTTATTTTTCCTGTTTTTTTAGCTTCTAATAATGCTTTATATGCTTTACCATCATTAAATATAGTATCATATTCTTCACTTTTAATATTATGAAGTTGATATATATCAATATAATCTGTCTTAAGATTATCTAAACTTATTTCTATATCTTTCTTCATTCCTTCATAATCCCTAGACATACTCTTAGTAGCTATAAAAAATTTATCTCTTTTTTCTTTTAACGCATTTCCTATATATTCTTCGCTTATAGTATACCCTCTAGCTGTATCTATAAAGTTTATACCTTGTTTTTCTAATTCAGCTATAACCTGATTTGTATCTTCTTGAGTAATTCTTTGTATAGGTATTCCTCCAAATCCTACTCTTTTAATTTTTATATTTGTTTTTCCTAATAATCTCATTAGTTTCCCCGCCTAACTGTATAGAATATATTCTTTATTGTATACCATCTAATATTTCTCTTATCATTTTTATTTCCCTCTTATGTCCTTCATCTTCAAGTGGCGTTTCTAAGAAAAATGGAAGGTGACTTATACTAGGATGGGTCATAAAATTGATTATTGCATCTAACCCTATTTTACCTTCCCCTATTATAGCATGTCTATCTTTTTTATCTCCAAATGGCATCATACTATCATTTAAATGTATTGTTTTTAATCTATCTAATCCAACTATTTTATCAAATTCTTCTAAAACTCTATCTAAATTATTTACTATATCATATCCTGCTGAGAAAATATGGCAAGTATCTAAACAGACCCCCATTCTTTCACTATGATTTACATTATCAATTATTCTTTTTAGATGTTCAAATTCAAATCCGATTTCTGTTCCTTTTCCAGACATAGTTTCAAGGAGTATAGTTATATTTTCATTACCTTTTATAGCTCCATTAAGTGCTGTAGTAATTCTTTCTATTCCAAAGTCAATACCTCCTCCTACATGACTTCCTGGATGAAAGCACATATACTCAATTCCCAAAGAGTCCATCCTCTCTATGTCTTCCTTTATTACTTTTTTTCCAAACTCATAAACATCATCTTTCGCCCCACCCAAATTCATAGTATAAGGTGCATGAGCCAATAAAGCACCAAAATTATTTTCTTTTCTTATTTTTTGAAATTTAGTTATATCCTTTTCTACAAATTCTTTAGCATTTCCTCCCCTTGGGTTTCTACTAAAAAACTGAAATGTATTTGCCCCTATCTCTACAGCAACTTCAGCTGCCTTCCCATATCCTTTAGCTATAGAAATATGTGGTCCTATTATAATCATTTTTTTCCTCCTTATGTATTTTTTATTAATTGCTTATCTATATAACTTAATTATACCCAAAAAAAATAAGTATCAACAAAGGTTGACACTTATTATATATTTAAAGCTTCTTCTAGCATAGGTATAATTAACATGGCTATCTCATATTTTTCATCTATATCACTTTTTTGTCTAGACTTTAAAATATCCTCTATTTTTGATTTCATAGTATCATTTAACTCCTTAATTTCGTCCTTAGTTAATGACATTTTATGATAATCAATAATACTTTCATCTAACAGAATATCCTCTTCTGCCGCATGATAAAATAATTCACTCATATCTTCAAATTTAGATATACTTAATTCTTTCTTTTCTTGTTGTGTATTTAAAGAAAAATTAAGTACTTTTTTTCCTACTACTATATTTTTTGCTTTTGGATAATAATATTTCTCTACTATACCTGACTTTATTTTCTCTTCTACTAGTTCTAAAATCCCTACCTTATAAAGCGTTTTTATATGATAGTTTATTTTAGCATGAGGCTCATCTAACAATTGAGATAATTGCTTAGCTGACAATGGTGACTTATTAAATGTTTTTAGAATGTCTATTCTACGAGGATGTGCAATAGCTTTTATACATTCTAAATCTCTTAACACAAGTACTTCTTTCATTCCCCCACCCCTATAAAAAAATTATTTTATTGTATATTAATTATATATTAACCATTAGTAGTTGTCAAAAAATTCTCTATTTTAAAATATATTTAAATTTAGCCTATGAGATAAGTCTTCTAGCATTTTAACCCCTGCAATACTATTTCCCTTTTTATCTAAAGCCGGTCCATAAACTCCTATACCCATCCTATTTGGAACTGATGCCATTATTCCGCCACCAACTCCTGATTTAGCAGGTATTCCAACCTTTATGGCAAACTCTCCTGATGCATCATACATACCACAAGTCATCATAAAAGTCTTAACCATTCTAGATACTCTCTCGCTCATTACTCTTTCGCCATTTTCTATATCTATACCATAAGATGCAAGATTCATACCTATTCTCGCTAAATCAACCGCATCTATTTCTATAGAGCACTGCTTAAAGTATAAATCTAATACTTCTTCTACATTACCTTGAATAAATCCATCATTCTTAAGAAGATATGCCATAGCTCTATTTCTATCTCCACTCATCTTCTCTGATTTATACACATCATAATTAATTCCGATATTATCATTTTTAGCTAACCTTCTAAAGAAATTCAACATTCTTTCTTCTTTATCTGCAAAACTAGATCCTTTTATTAATGATGTTGTTACTATAGCTCCAGCATTTATCATAGGATTACATGGTTTCTTTGTATCATTTGTTTCTAGCTTCATTATAGAATTAAATGGATCTCCACTTGGTTCCATTCCAACCTTTGAAAAAACATGTGTCCATTCATTATCCATTAATGCCATTGCAAGTACTATAGTTTTTGAAACACTTTGAATCGTAAATTTAGTATTGCAATTTCCTACTTTATATATGTTATTATCTTTATCTACTATACATATTCCTAAATCATCTCTGCGTGCATTTTTTAATTCTGGTATGTAGCTAGCCACTTGTCCATAATTTGTATATTTTCTATTTGTATCTAATACTTCTTTAAGTATTTTTTCCATATTTACCTCCTTATTTAGTTATATTTCGAAATATATCCCAATTATATAATACAGAAAGTCCTGACATTATGTCAATATCAGGACTTTCTGTATAACTAGTCTACTATTTTACTTCCACCTATAAATTCCTTTAGTATCGATGTTGACGGTATGTCTGATGTATCTTGCAATTCAACAAAATACTGGAGAAATTTTAAAAGTCTATTAGCTTCTATATATGATGGATTGTCTATCGTGATTTCTTCTAGCAATGGCTTAGCGTATTTTTTTAAAACCGCCAGCTCATATACACATGCAGAGTTAAATATTACATCTGCCTCTTCTTGATACGGGAATATATTCTTCTTTTCTCCTCGTCTTACAGACTCCCATTGCATTATTGTTCTTTCTGCACTATAACCTCTAAAATTATAATCTCTAACCATCCTTCTTATTAACCTTAAATCAGTTGTTGGTATTCTATTATGATCATCTAAATTTATTTGAGTAAGAGCACTTATATATATTTTAAATTTATCTTCATCTGGTATAGATGATGTTAAAATTGGATTCAATCCATGTATTCCTTCTAATATTATCGGCTGGTTCTCATCTATTTTTAATTTTTTACCAGTTTCCTCTCTTATCCCTAGCTTGAAGTTAAACTTTGGTAAATTTATTTCTTTACCGTCTAATAAATCTTTTAAATCCCTATTAAATCTATCTAAGTCTATTGCATATATAGATTCAAAATCAAAGTTCCCAAATTCATCTAATGGAGTATCATCTCTATTAACAAAATAATCATCTAAAGAGATAGACACAGGTTTTAAATTATTAACTCTAAGATGTATTGAAAGTCTATGAGCAAAGCTAGTTTTTCCTGACGAAGATGGTGCCGCAATCAGTATTACTCTTTTTTCTTTTTCTTTTATTATATCTGCTATTTGAGAAAGTTTTTTCTCATGCAAAGCTTCTACTGTTCTTATTACATCCCCATAATCATAGTTTTCTATAATTTTATTGAGAGTTGTAACTCTATCTACCCCTATAAGTTTTGACCATTGTTCAGCTTCTTGATATACACTTGCAAGTTTAGGCTGTGGCTTAAACTCTACAGGTATAGCTTTATCATCTTCACTTGGACCTAAAACTATAATTCCATTATTATACAATTTTAGGTCAAATGTTTTTATATATCCTGTTGATGGTAACATATATCCATAAAAATGATCTATATGACTGTTACATTTATATATTTTCACATCATTATACTCTTTATATCTTAATAGCTGTGCTTTTTCATACATTCCATAACTTTCAAATATCTCTATTCCCTCTTCTGTATTTGTTGATATTTTATCTATATTATAGTTATTTTCAACTATTTCTATCATTCTTTTCTTTATTGCATTAATATCTTTTTCATCTAATTGTTTATATCCATGTACTTCACAATATAATCCATTTGATAAAGAATGTTCTATTACAACTCTACTTCCCTCAAATAATTCATTGCAAGCCATTATAAATATAAATGACATAGTTCTATAATATACTCTTAAACCATCGGCATTAGTTGTATCTAAAAATTTTATGCTACAATCCATATCAACTTTATGATTTAATTCTCTTAATTTGTTTCCTATAACTGCGAGAGTTATATATCCTTTATAATCTTCACTAAATTCTTTTGCTATATCTTCTACTACTATACCTAAAGAATTTTCCTCTACATAATATTGTCTTATTTCTCCATTTATGTTTAGTTTTATATTCTTCATAGTATGTCTCCTTTCTCCTACATATAGGAAAAAGAGGTATCTATACCTCTTTTATAATAGAATCTAACTTTTTCAAACTACATTCAATGTGATCATAATTAATTTCTAATACCAAGTATTTGGGATTTAATTTTAACACTTCTTTTATATGTTTTTTTGATAGTATTCCTTTACCTATGCCAATATGTATATCTGATATACCATCATTATCACTTAAGTGAACTATTTTTATTTTGCTATTTAATTTATTTATATATTCATCTGTGTTTATTAAATTATGACCTGTATCATAGCAAAACCATAATTTATCACTTTTTATCTTACTAAATATATATTCAAAATCATATGCTATGTTGCCAACATTTGAAAAATCTCCATCATTTGAATATACATTTTCTATACAAAGATTAATATTTATATCTTGATTTAGATTTTTTAAAAATTCAGTACTAATATTTAAATACTTGTCTTTATTTTTTTTCAATCTATTAGACATAACGTATCCTAAATGAAGATTAAAATATTTTATATCTAAATCTTTTAACTCTTCATTTAGTCTATTTACAAATTCTACCCATGAATTTCTTATATATTTTATATTTTCACAAGTATTTAGCTCCATTGGCAAATGTATACCTAAAGATAAGTCTAACTCTTTAATTATATCTTTATATTTATATAAACTTTTACATTCTTCTAAGTTATCAATGCCTAGCTCTATATGTTTTATTCTTTCTATTTTTTTACATATATCTAATGCTTCTTCTATATTAAATAAAAGTGCTGCTATACCTATCTTCATAATCAGCCTCTAATTAACTTTTCCTACATGGTTAAATGGGAATAATCTTATCATAACCTTTCCCATTATATCTTTTTCATCAACTAGTCCAACATCTTCATATCTACTATCTAAGCTCTTTTCTCTATTATCTCCCATAGCAAATACTCTGTCTTCAGGTATAACCATATCTATATTTCCTTCAGTATAGTTATTGTGTATGTACGGCTCATCCATTAATTTATCATTTACATATACTTTTGAATCTTCTATCTTTATATGGTCTCCTTCAACTGCTATAACTCTTTTAACTAAATCCTTTGGGCTTCCATCTTCTTGTAATAGCTCTGTACTAAATACTATTATATCTCGTTCTTTTGGCTCCCCAAACTTGTATGACATTCTATTGATTACTAAATAATCATTTTCCTTTAATGTAGGATACATTGATTCTCCTCTTACTAATGTAGGTCTTACAAATTGAGTTATTATAAATGCAAATACAAGAGCTGTTGCAATTATCTTAATCCACTCTATGGCCTCTTTCTTTATTTTATCATTCATACTTACCATCTCCTCTAAAATAAGTTTTCATATCATATCAATTAATGATTATTATAGCTCCCTATCATGTGTATAGCCATCTCATTAATATTATCGTATTTATTCATTTTTATCCCTAAATCTAACAACTCACATACTTTTACTAAATCTTGTACTACCTCCATTGGGTTTCCATATATTTCTTCAATTTCCTCTTTGCTAACTCCTTTAAAACCATGTCCAACTGGACTTTCATTCCTAAGCTTAATTAGATTTTCTAAGCTTTCGCTATTTAATATTTCTACTACCTTATCCATTCTCTTAGTTTTTCTTACGTATCTATTTATATATTGAGTTACTCCATGTATTAAATTTCCATTATATATATTATACTTCTTTTTTAAGGTATATAAAATATTTTTCTTTGACACCATATATCCGTGCATACATATCTTACATGCTTTTGATTCTTTAGTACTAACAAAAATATATTTAAATAAAGCTTCCTTTAGCCTGTATAATCTTCCTAGAAAATCTATATACTCTTCATTCACAATTTGAATCTTCATATTTTCTATTAATTCAGATAATATATCTTCAGGCTCTCCTACATTTAAGTTATTTAGATTATTTATTAATTTATTTATTTCTCTTCTAGATAACATTTGCTCGCTCATTTTATTTATACTTGCTAAGGCTTTTTTAAAATCAAAATTAACGGCATATTTAGATGACTCCATTAATAAATATAAATCACCTTCTATAATTCCTGCTTCATCTAATACATCTAACACTGCATCATAGTCATATCTTTGTAAAAATTTAGATATGACATACTCCTGACTTTTATCTAATGAGCCCATTATATACCTCCTATAATTTAATGCTTATAAACTTACTTTTCTTTATTATTAAACTAGGTTATATCTAAATATACATTTTTTCCTCATTTACCTACAGTCTGATTATCCTTAAATAATTATACTACTTATTCAGGTATTTCTTTTATATCATCTAAAAATTTTCAAGGCAATTTAGTCAACTTTTATAGTCTCTTCCTTTTTTCTTTCTAATCCTAAAAAATCTCTTTTTAGATTTATTTATGTAATCATCTAGTTTATCTAAATTTATTTTCCATAAAAATACTATATAAATTGCAAACACTATAATCGACCATCTATATTCTATCATCAATATAAAATCAAAACCTCCATGAATTAATATAGGCACTAATATTGACATTATAAGGTACTCTCTCTTTTTTATTGATTTATTGCTGAATTTATATTTCGATACATAATATCCCATAGTTATAGCAAACATAATATGTGCAGGTACAGATATAACTGCTCTTATTATACCTACTTCAAATGCTGTTTGATAATCTTCAAATAATATATATATTATATTTTCAATAGTTGCAAATCCAAGAGATAAAAATATTGAATAGATGATACCATCTAACTTTTCATTAAAATTCTTTTCTTTTAATACATTAGGTATAAGAACTAGCCCTTTTAATCCCTCTTCTGTTAGTGCTGCAACTATAAAAGATATATATATTAAGCTAGAATATCCCTCAAAAATATTTATTTTCATCAAAAAATTTTCTACTATAATTGCTATAGCACTCATAAGTATACCAAGTATAAAAAATTTCCCCAATATCATTATAGGCTCTTTATCATATCTATCTTTTAAATATATCCATAATATACAAGCTATAATCGGTGCTATAGCTAGTACTAATAAACTTAACTTCATCAAAACACATCCCTTATTTATATTTTCATTTATATTATTTCCAATTACCTTAACAAAATAAGAACTATATTCATACTATAAAATACAGTATATTATTAATTTATTTTAAAGAAAGGGTGATTCTATGCAAGATGGTTTTTTAACAGTAAGTGTTTTAGATAATTCTACCAATAGACCTATCGAAGGAGCTACTGTAAACATTTATTCAATTCCTCTAGCAGGAGAACGTTCATCCCCGGTTTATCAAAATTTAAAGACTGACTCATCAGGTCAAGTCACTGGGTTAACTTTAGATGCTCCAGACATTATTTATTCTCAGCAACCTTCTGATGTAAGACCTTATAGCCAGTATTCTGTAGAAGTTAGTGTAGATGGTTATGAAACAGTTATTATTGATGGTACTCAACTATTTCCTACTGTAGAAGCTAGGCAAAATGTTCCTCTTAAAGCTAAAACTCGATGCAAAAACTCTTATTCTAGACAAAACGAAGAGGTCTACGGGATAGGTGAAAATACTTTATATGGTACTTATGCTCCTAAAATACCTGAAAGTAGTTTAAAACCAATACCTCCTCCTACAGGGTTTGTTGTTTTAGATAATCCAGTAGTACCAGAATTTGTAGTAGTTCACGATGGATTACCTGAAAATACTTCTGCAAAAGATTATTGGATACCATTTAAAGAATATATTAAAAATGTTGCATCTTCTGAAATATATTCTACTTGGCCTGAACAAACTATTTATGCAAATGTTATAGCCATAATATCTTTTACATTAAATAGAGTTTTCACTGAATGGTATAGAAATATGGGATATAACTTTACCATAACTTCTAGTACTGCTTATGATCATAAATTCATATATAATAGAAATTTATTTGACACAATAAATATCATTGTTGATGATATATTTAATACTTTTATAAAACGTCCACCTACATCTAGACAGCCTTTACTTGCTCAATATTGTGATGGTAAAAAATCTCAATGTCCTAATCAAATGACTCAATGGGGAAGTAAGGATTTGGGAGCTCAAGGAAAAGATTATGAAAGTATACTTAGATATTTTTATGGTGATGAAATAGTATTTGAAAAAGCTCCTATCGTTAGTGGTGTACCAGTATCATTTCCTGGTGAAACTCTGCAAGTGGGTTCTAAAGGTAAATATGTTAAGACTATTCAAAATCAACTTAATGCTATTTCAAAAGCATATCCAGCTATACCTAAAGTTAAAGAAGATGGAATATATGGTAATTCTACAGCTGAAGCTGTAGAAACCTTCCAAGGTATATTTGGATTACCTAAATCCGGGGTGGTAGACTTTAAAACATGGTATGAAATATCTAGAGTATATGTTGCTGTAACTAAAATAGCATCTTTAACTCCGACTATATAATATAATTTACTTCAATATAAAAAATTAAAAGCTATAGAATTAGGTCCATTAAAACATAACTTTAATCAAGTACATTTTATTGAAGCTAAATTCTATAGCTTTTTTATTAAATTTCAAAATTATATAATTTTTAGTTCATATATTTACACCTTAATAAAGTTATCTTTATTTGAACATTTCTCTATATTCATCTTTTAACATATGGCTTATTGTACTTATGTTTATTGAAAATTCTGGCTGACCTGCTGCATATGGTGCTATCTCATATAAGTCAAAGTAAATAACTAAATTATCATCTTGTATATAAAACTTATTATTTAATTTTATCCCATTAAATTGATAGACCCCTTCATATTCTTTATCATTTTTTACTATTTTTTCTATTTGCCTTCTAATCTCATCATCTATAACTTTTTTATAATCTGAATTTTCCTTAAACAAATCGCTTAACATTAATACTTTTCCATTTCTCATATCAATATTATATGATATATCTTCATAATATCCATGAGCTCCACCACTATATTTATAATATCTTACATTTATGCTCAATATATTATCACTATTCTTTTTTACTTCAAAATCTACATTCGCAACAAATTTATTTTCTACATCTGGGAACTTGCTTAAATAATTTTTTGCCTCTTCTTGAGAATTATTATAAAAATCCATTATATCATTTCTTATTTTATCATTTATACACTTTTCAATTTTTTTGTTAGAGGTTATTATTATAGGTATATTTATTACACTATTAATATACTTGCCATCTTTAGTTATGGTTTGAGTATCTATATTTGCAACTATATTATTAGTGCCTACTATTTTTATTTTATTTTTAAATATTTGAGATGGTATTTTAAATTCATAATTTATTTTACTATTATTTTGTTTATAAGGATTGAAATAAATTATCATTCCTCCATCCGCAATAATAAAATTAGTATACTTATTTATAATAATCCTATCCTTATCAATTCTTAAATTATGCTTTTTAGCATAATTATATATATATTTTGCTATAACTTCTTGGTAATCTGAATTATTCTTTAAAAAATTATCTAAATAAATTCTTTGACCTGTTTCTAAATCAAACAAGTAACTATCTTTTTCTAAAGTAAATTTGTTTTTATCTTTTTTTATATTTCTATATATTATTATATTTAATAAATTTCTATCTTCAAATGCCACATTATAATTTATACTTATATATTTTTTTTCAGAATTATTATTTATTTCTATAGCTTGTCTTTGATGATTTATAAATTCATTTATATTCCGTCTTATATATGTATTTATATATCTTTCTACTTCTGTCTTTGAACAATGTACCTCTGGCATTTTTACGCTTATTGATATATTCTTATCATCTATTCTTATTTTTTCTTCTGTTATTTTCACTGTTCTTAGTCCTTGAGACAAATTAGCCTGAGTTATATCTCTAATTGCAAACTTACTTTTTTCATTCGATAATATTACTAATAAAGTAAGTACAACTATCACTGATATTCCTTTTAAAAGTATTCTAATATATTTCATTTTGAGTTCCTCCAAAATATATTTCACTTATTATACTTTGGATTTCTTCTATTTTTATTCTAATTAATTTTTATACTTTATATCTTACTGTAAATAGATATTTTAAATTTAAATCAGCCTTAATCTATTTGTAAAAATAAATTAAGGCTGATTATATAATTAACTTTTATTATTTAGTTTTGATTTGCTTCTATTAAATTTGTTTTTGACTTTGACTTGTTAGCTAATGCTAATATTAACCCAAGTGCTATAGATGCAAATGCAGCTGCTATTACTCTATATTCAGCTGGGAATAAAAATACTATCGTATGGCATGGAATCCAGAAAAATGGAATAGTTTTTAAAACTGTAAAATTAAGATATGTATACCAATCTATTTTATCTGATACATCTTTTAATGTAACCTTTGATCCATTTCTATTATACTTTTCATCTATATAAGTGTCTGTACATTTATGGAATAAGAATATTGCTGGTGATTGAAGTATATTCATAACTGTACTAGTTAATAATGCATGTGCAAAATTTGAACCTTTAAAAGGTAATCTACCTATTTCTTGTGCATTTGTTACTCCCGATGAGAATACTGGTAGTGCAAGAGTTATAACCACACCAAGAGCACCCCAAATTACAGCTCTAAATATTAAACCATTTGGCTTTTTCCAATCTCCTCTCATTACTCTTATTCCTAGTAACTCACCCATTGTTGCTAGAATTGCAAATTTAAAAAACCCACCTATGTATGGATATGCTTCTGTTGTAGCAATAAATACTTCTCTACCTCTTGGAATAGCTAATATAGCTATCCATAAAATAAGTGCTCCACCCCAAATAAAATCTCCTTTTTTCACTAATTTGCCCCCTTATATCTAATATAATAAATTCACTATAATTCTTCTTCATCTGTCTCTAATAATCCTCTTAATATTATAAATTTACATATTTAAACATTATAAAATATCATATCCTGTCCAATTTAAGTAATAGTATTTATACTCCACTGTAGGCTGCGTTACTTGGTAAATCTATATATAGTGTCAAACAATAAATTTAATTATCTTATTTATAATGTAAAATATGATAAACAGACTTTCACCGTCAAGTTATTGCCCCTGAGGGATATACATAAAGAGCTATAAGAAATTAATCTTATAGCTCAAATATTTTACAACTATCTTCTGTTGTTATTTTGCTTTCTTGCTTTTCTACATTCTGGACATCTTACAGGCTCATTTTCGAATCCTTTTTCTTTATAGAATGCTTGCTCACCTTCAGTGAATAAAAATTCTTGCCCACAATCCTTACATGTTAATTTCTTATCCATTTTAATCCTCCAACTTAAAGACTATTTAGAATAATTAGCCCTTAGCAGAGAAAATTATAATCTAACTCAATCTTTATATTTTATATTTATACTTAATTTAAAAGTAACACATAGCTATACTTAATACAAGCATTATTTATATATCACATAACCTTTATGCAAATTATATTTATATAACATAATACTTATTGTCTATACTTTTACGGAATACACATTTCTATGTACTTCACAAGCTTATTGAAATATATGATAGTAAATAACTCTATTTATTTTATTATCATTATTCTATTTTTTATTACATATGCTAATGTTCATTTCATATATATCGCTACCGTTTTCTCTTCCCCATTTGCACATCATTTGTAATATAGGCATTAAAGTTTTACCTTTTTCAGTAATAGAATATTCTACTCTTGGGGGTACCTCCGGGAATACCTCTCTATGAACTAATTTGTTATATTCTAACTCTCTTAATTGAGTTGTTAGTGTTTTATGTGTAATTCCATTAAGAAGCTTTTTCATTTCACCAAATCGTTTCTTGCCTGTAGTTCCTAAGAACCAAAGAATAATTGGTTTCCATTTCCCCCCTATAACAGCTAACGTTAATTCTATTTCACAACTCACATTTTTAATTTTATCATCCATTATATACATTCCTCCTACTTGTCTTCTATAGTATCATTTAAGATACTATATATCAATAAAGTGCATACTTTACTCTGAATTACAAAATGATATACTTTAATACATGCAAATAATATAGGAACAACTAAATTTTCAGATGTAATTATATTATCTGTTAAACCAAATATGTATGCTTCATTTATAGAAGAAAAACTTATGGGTGTAATAGCTGCACAGAAAAATCAATTAAAATGTTACAACAAAATTAACTATATTGAAAAAATAGGTGGTAATTTAAAAATATGAGGAGATTAAATATGTCAATGCTATTTAGTAGTTTTAAACTAAAAGATATGGAACTTAAAAACAGAATTGTAATGGCTCCTATGTGTATGGATTCCTGTAATAATGATGGTTTTGCAAATAACTGGCATTTCATACACTATGCAACTAGAGCTATTGGAGGAGTAGGGCTTATCATTCTAGAGTCTACTGGAATTGAGCCTGGTGGCCGTATTACTGATAAAGATTTAGGTATATGGGATGATTCTTATATTGAAAATCTAAAAAACATAGTGGATGAGTGTCATAAACATGGGACAAAAGTTGGAATACAAATTAATCATGCCGGCAGAAAATCTGAGGTTCTTTCAGATCCAATTATTGCTCCAAGTGCTCTAGCTTTTAATGAAAACTATAGAGTACCTACTGAAATGACAAAAGAAGACATCATAAAAACTGTCAATGCCTTTAAAAATGCTGCTCAAAGGGCATTAACTGCAGGTTTTGATTTATTAGAATTACATGGAGCACATGGATACTTAATTAATCAATTTTTATCACCATTAACTAACAAAAGACAGGATGAATATGGTGGAAATGATGAAAATAGAGTTAGGTTCTTAAGAGAAGTTATACAAGCAGTTAAAACTGTTTGGCCAGAAACTAAACCTCTGATTTTAAGAGTATCCGCTGAAGAATATGCTGAGGGCGGAAATAATTCATTAAAAACTGCTGCACTTATAAATTTGGTTAAAAATGAAGGCTTAGATATGATTGATGTTAGCACGGGTGGTGTTGTACCTACTAAGATAAATACCTATCCAGGATACCAAGTTGCACAGTCTGAAACAATAAAAAATACTTCTAGTATTAAAACCATAGCTGGTGGACTTATTACTTCGCCCTTAATGGCTGAGGAAATATTAAATAATAATAGAGCTGATTTAGTATATCTAGGAAGAGAATTATTAAGAAATCCTTACTGGACACTTCAAGCAGCTAAACTATTAGAAGTAGACGTAAAATGGCCAATTCAATATGAAAGAAGTAATGTGGTTAATAAAAATGGTTTTTAATTCATAAAATATAAACATAGCTTTATGTATATATCAGTTTTACAATACAAAGAGGTTTCGAACTTTTTGTACCTCTTTGTATTGCAAGTAATTTAATCAGATGATTGAATATTACTTCATATATTCTGATGTAAGTCTATCTCTTCTCTAGCTTCACAATAGTTTCACAATGAGGTGTATTAGGGAACATATCCATACACTTAACTTTTTCAACTTCATAACCATAGTTCTTAAACTCTACTAAATCAAGCACTAAAGTCTTAGGATTACAAGATATATAAACTATCTCTTTAGCACCAAATCCTGATATATCTCTTATAGCATCCTTATGAACACCTGGTCTTGGTGGGTCAACTATTATTAGGTCTGGTTTATTTTTTAAATTTTTAACAGTCTTAGCAACATCTCCTGCTATAAATTCACAGTTAGTTAATCCATTTAATTTAGCATTTTCATTTGCTGCTACAACTGCTTCCTCTATTATCTCTATTCCATAAACTTTCTTAGCTGCACCTGCCATAACTTGCCCTATAGTACCTGTTCCGCTATATAAATCAAATACAACCTTATTTTCATGATTTCCTACAAACTCTCTTGCTATAGTATAAAGTTTTTCAGCTCCCTTAGTATTTGTTTGGAAGAATGAAAATGGAGATATTTTAAATCTTAATCCTAATATTTCTTCTTGTATATAATCTCTTCCATGTAATACTCTTAGTTCATCACAGTTAACAGCATCTGCTAATCCATCATTTATAGTGTGTAATATACTTACTAGCTCTGAATCTAATCCTAATGATAATAAAGTTTCTTTATACTCAGTCATATCAAAATCTATTTGAGAAGAAGTAACTATATTTACCATCATTTCTTTAGTATTTATACCTTTTCTTACAACAAGGTTTCTTAAATACCCTTTATGGTTTACAGTTCTATAATAAGGAAGTTCTTTTTTATTGAAATAATCTACTGTAGTCGTTAATACTTTTATAAAATCTTGATCTACTAGTAGGCATCCATCAACCGTCATTATATCTATATGTCTTCCTTTTTTATGTAATCCTAATGTTAATGGTCCATCTTTCATTTCATCTCCGAAAGTATACTCCATCTTATTTCTGTATAATTTATCTTGAGGACTTCCTTCTATACCTAAGAACTGGAATCCAAATAAATCTTGCTTTAAAAATAAATCCATAACTTGTTTTTCTTTTATTTCAAGTTGTTTTTGATAAGGAACAGATAATATGCTACATCCTCCACATTCATTAAAATGCTCACACGTTTCTTCTGTTTCTATTGGTGATTTTTCTAATAACTCTAGCATCTTAACATCAGCTTTTCCACTTCTTGTTCTTTTAACAGCTGCCTTTATCTTTTGACCCGTTATTCCGCCCTTCATATGTATCTCTCTATTTCCTAATAAACTTACAGATGTTCCACCGAACTCCATTTTATCTACTTCAAACTCTATAATGTCTTTTTTCTTCACTAAAATTACCTCCGTTAGTCTTTGTATCTATCTTTCTTCCATTAATTTTATTTCGTTCTCTGTTAACTCTCTATATTCTCCTAGTGCTAAGTTTTCATCTAGTTCTAATTTACCCATAGAAAGTCTTTTTAAGTATACTACTTTTTTGTCTACACTCTCAAACATTCTTTTTACTTGATGGAATTTACCTTCATGTATAGTGAGTTCTATTTCTGATATTTCATCACTTTTTAATATTTTTAATTGGGATGGCATAGTTTCATATCCATCATCAAGCACTACACCTTTTTTAAATGCTACTATATCCTCTTCTGTTACTATTCCTTCTATCTTAGCATAATAAGTCTTTGGAACATGTTTCTTTGGTGATAGTACTCTATGAGAAAGCTGCCCATCATTAGTTAAAATTAGTAGACCTTCTGTATCTTTATCTAACCTTCCTACTGGAAATGGTTCAAATACAAGGTATGATGGATCTATTAAGTCTAATACTATTGGATCAAATTTATCAAAAGTAGCTGATATATATCCATCTGGCTTATTTAACATTATGTACACAAACTCTCTATAATTTACCTTTTCTCCATCAAATATTATTTCATCATTTTCTGGGTCTACTTGAAGTCCTGGATTATTTATAACTTTACCATTTACAGTTATTATTCCATACTTACAATATTTTTTCATTTCTGCTCTACTACCATATCCTACGTTTGAAAGTACTTTATCTATACGTAATTTTTTGGCCATTAAAAATGTTCTCCATTCTCATAGTATTTTTTCTTTTCAAATACTGTAAATGCTAAATCCATACTTTCTACATCCAAATTATTTCTTATACTATCAGTTATTATATTAGCTACTATATCTTGTACTTCTTGCCCTCTATCAAACCATGCTATTTCTACAAATGGATAAACATCTGCTAATTGTCCATTTCTTATAGCAACTGATTTTATACATTCTATTTCAAAATAATCTCTTGGACACTTTACAGCTTCAACTAATTCATCTATCATTTTTTCACTTATTTTGCATATATCATTTTCATGAATTCCTCTTATTTTTATCTGTGGCATAATACATTTCCTTTCTTTTGTACACTACATATAGTTTTTTTATCAATTTATTATATTTTATACTTTTTATAGATATTATTATACTTTTAATTTGATGTTATTACAATTTACTATGTACTTTTTTTGTAGAAGGGTTATAATATTAGGTGATGGGTAAATTTTAAATTTGATGATTTTTTAACAAATTAATTTATATGGAGGTTTCACTATGTTAGTTTCAGCTAAAGAAATGTTAAATAAAGCTAGAGAAGGAAAATATGCAGTAGGTCAATTCAACATCAATAACTTAGAATGGACAAAGGCGGTTTTATTAACTGCTCAGGAAAACAATTCTCCAGTTATCTTAGGAGTATCTGAAGGTGCTGGTAAGTATATGGGTGGTTATAAAACTATAGTTGGTATGGTTAACGGAATGTTAGAAGAATTAAAAATAACAGTTCCAGTTGCTCTACACTTAGACCACGGTAGTTATGATGGAGCTTTAAAAGTAATAGAAGCAGGATTCTCTTCTGTTATGTTTGATGGTTCTCACTATGCTATAGAAGAAAATATAGCTAAGACTAAAGAAATAGTTGAAATAGCTAATGCTAAAGGAATATCTGTAGAAGCAGAAGTTGGTTCTATCGGTGGAGAAGAAGATGGTGTTGTTGGAACTGGAGAAGTTGCAGATCCAGCTGAATGTAAATTAATAGCAGATTTAGGTGTTGATATGTTAGCTGCTGGTATAGGTAACATACATGGTCAATACCCTGAAAACTGGGCAGGATTAAGCTTCGATGCTTTAGCTGCTATAAACGATACTACAGGAACTATGCCATTAGTATTACACGGAGGAACTGGTATACCTGCAGACATGATACAAAAAGCTATATCTTTAGGTGTTTCTAAAATAAATGTTAACACTGAATGTCAATTAGCTTT
>NZ_DATIRC010000211.1:0-6121 GCF_035470145.1 Romboutsia sp. | reverse complement strand
CTAGATAGTAAACAACTAAAAGAATTACCATACCTAAATATGCTAAAATTTTAGTGTTTTTTTTAATATTTGTGTTTCCTTCGAAAAAAACATCTAAAGATAAGCTTAAAGGAATACCAATAGCTAATACCATAGCTACTCGGGAATACATTTCTATCGTCTCTTCTTGTTTAAAATCTAAATGATTGATAGAAATAAGGATTCCCACTACTAAAGCTGCAAATAATAAAGGTATAGGGAAACGCTTAAAGCTATAAGATAGTTTATTGGTTAAAGTCTTAAGTCGTGCAGTAATATTCATATTTATCGCCCCTTTTTTGTTTTAAATTTTTTCATATTAAATCGGTAAGTCTAAAATAATATTTATTATTCACTAAAAATAACATATCTCTGCATGAACCCTTCTGCTACTAACAAAATATTATCAGAATCTTTTTGGAAATAAAATCCTCTGCCTACTTGTTCTGATATATACCCTTTTGAGCCCATATAATTTAGGATATCATTATAGTCTTTACCTATGTATATTAATGGTTTATCTGAAATTTTTTCAATGTTGTCATCACTTAACTCTATCTTTATAATACCTTTCAATCCCACAAATGGATTAATTATTTTAGATGAGTAAGATATTGACCCTAAAAATAAAATAATTAAACTCAATATTATACATACAACAACTGACTTCTTTTTCATGAAAATCCCCTCCTTTACAACTATTAAACATGTTTTTGATATATAAAACTATGTTTAATTAACAAGTTGAAATTTTACCATATATTAATAACTTAGTATTAGATATACCTCTTATCTTTATATTATACTTCGATAAACTTAAAATCAATAATAATTAGAATTGTATTAATATCATAGGCACTTATAAAAACGCATAAAAAAGACTATCTAATCAAGATAGCCTTTTTTCTTAATATAAAATGAGTAAAAGCTCTAATTACATAAATCTATATACATTCTCCTATAGAATAACTGCAAAGATTATTTTACAATCTTTCTCGTATGAATTATCCCATCTATGATTTGTTCCTATTGGGACCTTTACACTATCACCTTCATTAAGTATAAATTTATCATCATCAAGATACAAATTTACTTGCCCTTTTAATACATAAGCAATCTCAACTCCTTTATGATGAATATGTTCATTACAAGAAGATGTATTAGGAGCTAAATTCATAATAGCAAATTCTAAATTATCTTTGTCTCCAGGCGCTAACATTTCATAAACAACATCACTACTTCCTGGTAATACCACTTTTTTTCTACTATTACCTCTGACTATTAATTCTTCCTTATTTACCTCGCAAGTAAAAAAAGTAAATAATGGAACATTAAGTGCACAAGCAATAGATTTTAGTGAGTTAACAGAAGGATTGGCTAGACCTCTTTCTATTTGACTAAGTAAAGATGATGTAACACCTGCCAATTTTGCTAAATCTTTTATACTTAAATCTTGTTTTTTTCTAATTTGCGCTATCTTTTCTCCTATATTTAAATCACTCATGTATTTTCTCCCTTAAGTTGAATTTTTTATTTTATATAATTAAATATTAATCTTCAAAATATCCTTGAGGATATAATGGGAATTTTGAAATAAGTTCTCTAGCTTCATTTTTACAAGCATCTAAATTATCTATATTTTCAGGATTTAAAGCAACTTTATTCATTATATCAGCAATCCTAACTATTTCTTTTTCTTTTAAACCTCTTTGTGAAACAGCAGTAAGACCAATACGTACCCCACTAGTAATAGATGGTTTTTCTGTATCAAAAGGTATCATATTTTTATTAACAGTTATACCTACGTATTCTAGAGCTTTTTCAAATTGCTGACCATTTAAATTTTTAGGTCTTAAATCAACAAGTACTATATGATTATCTGTACCACCACTTACTATACGAAATCCTCGTGATGTAAGTTCTTTTGCTAGTGTTTTAGCATTAATTAATACTTGTTTCATAATATTTTTAAACTCATCAGTTTTTAAATATCCCAATGAGAATGTCTTTGCAGCCATAGTGTTTAAATGCATTGATCCTAGTGTTCCAGGGAAAACTGATTTATCTATTTTCTTTGCATGTTCTTTTTTACATAATATAATTCCACTTCTAGGACCACAGAAAGTTTTTGTTGTAGATGATGAAACAAAGTCAGCATGTTCAACTGGACTTGGTATTAGATTAGTTGCTACTAATCCTGCAATATGAGCCATATCAACCATAAAGTATGCTCCAACATCTTTTGCTATTTTACTTATTCTTTCATAATCTATAAGCCTTGGGTATGAACTAGCTCCTGCAATTATAAGTTTTGGGTTATGTTCTCTTGCTTTTTTTTCTAAATCTACATAATCTATAAGCTCTGTATTTTTATCTACTCCATAAAATACATAATTATATATATCGTGAAGGAAATTAGCAGTAGATCCATGAGTTAGGTGACCACCTTGATCAAGTCTCATACTTAAAACAGTATCATTTGGTTTTAAAATTGCATTGTAAACACAATAGTTAGCAGTAGATCCAGAGTAAGGTTGAATGTTTACATGTTCTGCACCAAATACTTCTTTAGCACGCTTCCAAGCTAATATTTCGAGTCTATCTGCCTGTTGTGAACCTGCTTGGAATCTTTTACCTGGATAACCTTCTTCTGTTTTATTTGTAAATACACATCCACTTAGTTCAAGTACTTCTGTTGGTGCTGTACTTTCTGATGCTATCATTTCTATATTGTGTATTTGTCTATCTAGTTCATCTGCTACTATTTGATATACTTGTGGGTCTGATATTTTTGTTGCTTTTAACATAAATCTATTCCCCCCGAATTTTTATATTTACTGAAATGCTTATTTTAAAGATTTGAATTTATTGAGTATATTAAATGTTATTTAATTAATTAAGTGCATTTTAATTACATTGTAGTTAGCTGATATATTAATGTCAAGTATATTTTAATTAATTAAATGTAGTTTAATTTTTATATCTAACAAGGCATAAAGTTTATTGGTTAATAGAAAAAAAGTAGATTAATTCATTATTCATGAGACCAATCTACTTCTTTTTTATACTGTTTTTATATGATTAATCTTCAAATAATATATGTATACGCAAGATAATTGGTAACATATTTATGCTGTATTCCTTTTATACTAAATTTTTAAATCTTCTATAAACTCTAAAACTGCTTCTTTACTTGTAGCCCAAGAGGTTACAAGTCTAATAGATGAATTATTTTCATCTGTACTTGCCCATATATAAAATGAATATTTTTCTTGTAATTTTTTAATTACTCTATTGGGCAATATTGGGAAAATTTGATTAGAAGGTGAATCTACCAAATATTTATATCCTAATTCGCTTATTCCAGTTCTTAAAATATCAGCCATATCATTTGCATGTTGCCCTATTTCAAAGAATAAGTTATCTCTAAATAGCTCCATAAACTGTATTCCTAATAATCTCCCCTTAGCAAGTAAAGCTCCTCTTTGCTTTATATTATATCTAAAATCGTCTTTAAGATTATCATTACAAATTACAAGTGCTTCTCCCATAAAAGCTCCATTTTTAGTTCCTCCTATGTAAAATGCATCTGTAAGATTTGTAAAATCAGAGATATCTAAATCATTTTCCTTGCAACATAAAGCAGATCCTAGTCTAGCACCATCCATATATAATAATAAGTTATTTTCTCTACAAACTTGACTTAATTCTTCTAACTCGCTTTTTTTGTATATAGTTCCAATTTCTGTTGAGTTAGAAATATACACTAGCTTTGGTTTTACCATATGTTCATCAGTATGCTCTTTAAGAACAGATAGTACATGCTCTTTTCTTAATTTTCCATCTTCTACGTTTACTGAAATCACCTTATGACCAGTAGATTCTATTGCACCCGTTTCATGGACAAATATATGACCAGTATTTGCAGCTATAGATGCTTCATGTGGTCTTAAAAATGCAGCTATAGAAGTCAAGTTTGTTTGAGTACCACCTGGAATAAAATGAATGTCCACATTATCATTTTGTAACTTTTCTTTTATTAATTTTTTAGCTTCTATACAGTATTTATCTTCTCCATATCCTTCACTTTGTTCTAAATTTGTTTTTAACAAAGCTTCAAGTATTTGTGGATGAGCTCCTTCACTATAATCATTTTTTAAGCTATACATTTACTTTCCTCCATATTCGCTAATAATTATACTTTTTAATATTGTATTTAAACTAATGGTATCACTTGTAATATATTTATTTCTATAAATTTTTAATTTTTGCTAATTATATATTTATACTTAGCTTATTTAAATACATAAGTTTAAAAGTTCCTATAAAAAATGAATCAAATAAAAGAATAGTATATATATTATTTTAACGTGGTTTAAGTTAACAAAATAAAAAAACACTCATCTATTATCCTTAGAAAGAGTGTTTTCTTGTTTTAATTATCTGTTAATCTATCAATTATACTAACAAGGTTGGCTATTTCAGGTTTAGTTATTTGTTCATCTGCCCCAATTGAGTTACCTTTAATACGTATTTCTTCGCTTATTAAAGAAGAGAATAAAATTAGTGGAATATCTTTAAGGACGCTATCTTCTTTAACAAGCTTTGTTAATCGATGTCCGTCCATTAGCGGCATTTCAATATCTGATACTATACACGAAACATGCTTTTTAATTGGATCACCAGAAGTTTTTACTTCTTGTAAATAATCCCATGCTTCCTGACCATTATCTACCTTAACCGTATTTTTATAACCAGCTTTGTGTAAACATTCAATAATCATTTTCGAAAGTAACATTGAATCTTCTACAATTAAAATAGTTTTATCATTGGTTTTACGTTCGCCCAAATTTTCTATAGATTCAAATTGAATACTCGATTCAGGGCTTATTTCTGCAACAATTTTTTCAAAATCCAAAATGGTTATAAGCCTATCTTTATATTCTGCAATGCCTGTTGCAACTCCTTCTTCAGCTCCATAGATAACTCTATCTGGTTTTTTTATTGCTTCCCACGAAACTCGGTCAATACCAACGACTGTTTCCACATGAAAAGCAACGTTTAGCTTGTTAAAGTGGGTAACAATGAAAATATCCTTACCCGAATTCTTAGATTTAGGAAGATTTAAATATTTTCCTAAATCTATTACAGCAATAATTTCATTTCTCGGCTTAAATACACCTTCTACAACATCATGTGAATTAGGCATTTTTTTTACCGTTTCAGCTTTCATAATCTCACGAACTTTTGCTACATTTATACCAAACAATTCACCTGAAATAGTAAATTCCATAATTTCAAGTTCATTAGTTCCCGATTCCAAAAGTATTTTTGTCTGACTTGTACTTTCTGAAATTTCCATAATCGTCCTCCTATGTTACAAATCTTATAAATATTAAAATATCCTTACTTATTTATATATACGGACCATCTTGATAAATCTAGAGGATTCTTTTTAATTTAAGATTTAAAAATCAAAAAAATAATATAACTGAGCTAAACTTATTAATAATCTTTAGTAGCAGCATAAAAAATTATAAATAAGGAACTCAGTTATATTGTGATTATTTTAATTACAACTATGCAAAAATTTCAATCTATAAAATCTATATATTATAAATTTATACTTAGAATTCTTCACTATCAAATAGCATTTTGCTATCAAAGTATTTGCCTTGTTCATCTTTTAAGGTAAATTTACCAATAAGTTGTTTTAACATTTGAGCCTGACTTGATAACTCTTCACTTGCGGCAGCACTTTCTTCAGAAGTTGCTGAATTAGTCTGTACAACTCCAGATATTTGTTCCACACCAATATTTACTTGATTGATATGCTGTGCTTGTTCATTACTTGCATCTGCAATCTCTTGTATAACTTCTGCTGACTTTTGTGCACCATCAACAACTTCTTCAAGAGATTTTGCCGTTTCAGAAACTATTATAGTACCATTTTCTATTGCTCTAAGTGCTTTTTCAATTAACTCCGCTGTATCTTTTGCACTTTGTGCAGATTTTGCAGCAAGATTTCTAACTTCATCAGCAACAACGGCAAATCCTTTACCAGCATCTCCAGCACGTGCTGCTTCTACTGCTGCATTAAGTG
>NZ_DATIRC010000210.1:0-3241 GCF_035470145.1 Romboutsia sp. | reverse complement strand
TTTCTTGTTGCCCAATATGGGCTATCTCCTTTATCCATAAAGTCTTTTGCTAAAGATGTTATGATCTCGTATTCCCCCATTTTAAACACCCCTATTTTTTATACTTTTCCTTTGTATCTTCCCATATCATTTCAATTAATTTAGAAATACCTACCTGTTTATTATCCTTGTCTTTAATCGTTCTTGCAAATTTTTCCATTTCTTGTAAAGTTTCTAGCTTTATATAAATTGTCTTATTAACTTTCACTTCATCACCTCTGCTTGTCTTTATATTTATATTATAACACAAATTCTCCACGTGTATGTATGTAGAATAAAAATTATACCAATAATCGTATGACAAATTAAGACAAATAAAAAAGCTACCTAAGTAGCCTTTACAATCTCAAACCCTTCAATATTTCCCTTAATTATTTCCCTTTTTAACATTTCTTCTTTTAACCATTCAATTTCAGCTAATAGCGTAACTCTTTCGTGCCATATCTTAGGCTTATTAGCTTCTACATATTCCCAATCAATATTATTATCATGTAGCCATTTTTCTGCTTTCTCAAGCCTATTTAGTCCCTTTTCGTATTGCTTTATTAATTCCTCTCTATTCACATTTTCAACCCCTTATTTTCTTTTAAACTTTTTCAAATATTCTTCCATTTCCTGCTTTGATAATTTTATTGTCTTTACTTCACTTATAATATTCTTATTTTCATTTTCCCATTCATACTTCAATTCTGTACTAGTTCCCCATGTTGTTTTTTTCTTTTTCACTTCTAAAATTCTCCCTCTATCTGAATAAATTCTTGGCTATTTATTGAATAATCTCTATCAAGTTCTATCGATCTTCCTTCTTTGTAAAATCTTTTTCTAGCATTATCAAACATTAATTTTATACCTATGTTTTTTCCTGTATGTCTATTTTTAACTATCTTTAAAACTGCATCATATTCAGTATTAGCTTCATTGTAATTTCTTTCAATCGTTGTTACATAATCAGCCAAGTTGGTTATATTTGCACTTCCAGCAACGTCATCTTTTGAAACATTTTCAGAATTATCACCTTTACCATTTTTTCTAGGGTGAGCCACCAAATGCACAAGTGCATCATATTTTTTGGCAAAGTTTTTTAATTTAGTTGTAATCATTGTCTGCGCTTTAAGTTCGTCTGATATATCATCATGTAACATCATTAAGTTATCTAATATAAATATTTTTACACCATTTCTTTTTACAAGTTGTTCCATCTTTGCTATTACTGTATTTATAGAATAATCATCATCAGTATATATAAAAAGTCTTTCGCCTATTTCATTTTGTATTTTTTCAGTAGCTTCAACGCTAACCTTTTGATACTTCATTCCTTCATAATTTGTATAAGTTGAAAATTGATTAGCATTAGCATAAGTATTTATAAGCCAATATTTAGTCTGTGACGGTATAAGTTCCCCACTAAATAAAAATACTTTTTCATTATTACTCAAGGCTTCTGCCACATATATTTGGTTAATTATTGTACTTTTACCACTTCCATTTCTTCCCGTTAAAACGTTAATTGATCCAAAACACATTCCTAAAATTTCTTCATCAACTTCTTTAAGTCCTGTTTTCATTTTTTTCATTTCATATATATTAAAATCACCTATATCTGATAAACAACTTACACCGTTGATATTTATGCTTTTAGCACTTCTAATAGCTTTTAAAACTTCCTCCTTGCCCTCTTTATACAAAGTATCATTAATATCATTATGCTTTATATATTCAACAACTTTACAAGCATTTGGAAGCCTGCTGCTAATCTCTTTTGCTCCTTTTATTCCTGCTTCGTCATTGTCAAACCATATGACGCACTCGTCTACTTGCTCTAAAAACTCCCAATTAGTATTAAGCCATTCTGCACTATTTGCACCCGTTGGAACTGATACAGTATTTTTATATCCTGCTTCAATAGCTGATAGTGCATCAAATTCTCCCTCGCAAATCAGTAAGGGCTTTGTAATATCAACTTTTTCCATCAAGTACAATGTATTTATATTTGTTCCACTTTCAAACCACATCTTTAAATCTTTTTTATTGTTTTTGTCTATTTTCCTAGCTGGTCTATATTTATTTGAGATATGTTCCCCTAACTCATTCCTATACTCAAATACAATATTATCTTTATTTGCTTTTACATTTGCATATTTTATTGTTTCTTCACTTATTTTTCTAAGCTTGATATAATCAATAACCTTAGACATATCATTTTGATGCGTTT
The DNA here is from genome assembly GCF_035470145.1 of Romboutsia sp. GTDB lineage: Bacteria > Bacillota > Clostridia > Peptostreptococcales > Peptostreptococcaceae > Romboutsia_D. The sequence continues at coordinate 990 of NZ_DATIRC010000210.1, read as the reverse complement.
TAGGTGTCTTTATAGGTTCTCTAGGACTGTTTTCGATAGATAAGTCAATCATCAAATTAAAATCCGTTACAATCGACCTAATAGCTTCTATGAAGCTTTTGCCATAATAACTTTGATAATGATTTATAATATCGTAACTTTGACCACATGAAAAACATTTAAATCTTTTATGCTTATTATCAAAAGCCATACTCGGATTATTTTCACCATGCAAAAAGCATTTACATTTCCCATGTTCCAATATTAGTCCTAAATCATTGATTATTTTATCTTTAACTTGGTTACAATCTATATATAGTTTAATATCATTAATCGCATTTTTAATTATATTTTCATTTCCCACAAGTACCCCACCTTTTACTAAACTATTTTATATTTAATAATTCCATTATCACTAACTCTTTTTATTAGTGTAAATTCAAATAAATTTAAAGTATCCTCTAAATATTCAATACTACAACCAACTATAAATGAAATTTTTTCTTTATTTATTTCAGTATAATCACACTTATTCCTAACGTAGAAGCTTCTTAATACATCATATATATCTTTAGTTTTGCTACTGTTAAAATATTTAAGCAACTCATTAACTTCTTTCCTATCCTTCATAATCGCACCCCTTTCACTAAACTATTTTTATTTTTTGTACATTTTTATTTCTATCTTTGCATATATTATGGTTATAAGAATTTTTTTTCGAGCCACCTATTGCAGTAGGTGTTTTTTCTTTTTGGTTTAAATAATTTTCAAACTTAGTCCCAAATAAAGTTTCGGGTCTTAAATACTTTTCCATTTCAGTCCCTAGCCATTCTTTAGCTTTTACATCAATCACTTTGTAAAAATCATCTTCATTAAATCCTTCTTTTACTCTAGCATTTATTAAAGTTTGAGTTTTTTTAGTAGAAGCTTTGTATTTAGTAGAAGCTAATTCATTCAATCGAGTAATAACTCGACTATATATTTTACTTTCTTTTTCTTTTTCTTTGATAG
>NZ_DATIRC010000209.1:0-1526 GCF_035470145.1 Romboutsia sp. | reverse complement strand
AGAAATGTCGAAACCTTCAACGATTACGGGTTCATAGATTACTGTTCCAATCTTCAAAGCATTTTGACCTCTTGTGAAAATTATCTTTAACTTAAAATCTAATGTTAATAATTAATTTAAACCATTTCGGTTATTGAATATGTTAAATTTTAACCCCCAAACCCAAACAATAAAATTTTGAATCAACGCAACTGGAAGTATTTTTGATATTATTTCTAGAACAATCGTTTTAAGTTCAATCTCAACAACTTTTTTGTGGCGACAAAAATGGACGTAGATGATGAAGAAAAAGATAATCTTGAAAGAATCTCTTCGTTAAATAGGATATTTGATGAGTTGATCACTGATGCTTCAGACCTTGTTAAGGACCTTTATTGGGGAGTGAAGAATTATCTTTTTTTTGGTCTCGTAACTTTTCTTTTTGGTGTTCAAGAAATTGTTTATAATATTGAGGTAATCCAAGAACGTCTTTATATCCCATTATTTGTTGGGGGAATAATGCTTTTTGCAGGAGTTGTACAGATTCTAAATTATTTTAGATTGAGAGGCAAATATTCAAGATTATTTAGAATTCAATCACAACTAAAATCGTAGGGCGAACTAAAATTGGCTTTTCCAAGAAGAACGCCTAGCATCATCGCGCTAGAGTTACTTAATTGTATAGATCAAAATAATGGAAGAGCTTCAAAATGGGATTTAATCAAAATAGTTGGTAACGAATCACAATTCCGACATTGGATAACTGAGTTTCTACTAGAAGACAAATTCATAATAGAAAAACAAGCATCTAATCATATATTTTATATGAAAACCCAAACTGGAGAATTATTACATAAATTATTAAGAAATGGCAATGTGCTAAGAGCTTTTTTAAAGTTAAGTGGAAAAAGATTACGAAGAGATTAAAAGTTATGTTAATGTAATTGACTTAAATTTCATTCAAAATCTAAAAATACTTAACAGATAGAAATCGTGAAAGACAGAAGTATATTAATCAAAAAAGAATAAAAAAAAAGGAGTTAATTGTAACTATTTAAATCGTGAAATGACCATTCAAACCATCCTTAGAATATTGTTAACAAAAAACTTTTTGGGAAATAAAATGTCATGAAATTGTTGATCACCGGGGCTTTTGGAAATGTGGGAAAAGCAATAATAGAAGAAGCAGATGCGAGAAATCATGACATAGTAGTGTTTGAAATAGAAAATAAAAAAAATCGAAGAACTGCACGGAAGTATAGGAGTAAAATTAATAAAGTAATTTATGGCGATATAAGAAATTTCAATGAAGTGAAAAAGGCAGTTCAAAATTGTGAAGCAATAATTCATCTTGCTGCAATAATTCCTCCACTTTCAAAAATTAGAAGAGAGCTAACAATGGCTGTTAATTTTGGTGGTACTGTGAATTTAATAAAAGCAATTAATGAAATAAAAAACGACATTCCATTTATTTTTACTTCTTCAGCTAGCGTAATGGGTCCCACTCAACTACAGAACAAATTGGTTGAAAGAAATGATCCATTGAT
>NZ_DATIRC010000208.1:0-12324 GCF_035470145.1 Romboutsia sp. | reverse complement strand
ACAATTCCCATTTAAATATATTTTGGTTATATTAATATATCTTAGATTTTGTAGAGGTTTATTTGTAATTTATTTTGATAAAATTAGGCTGTTGGATATTCTCCAACAGCCTTTTTGTATTTCAACATTGCATGATAAATTTGAATAAACAAAAATAATTTTTTATAAATCGGGGACTATTTATAGGTTGTTTTTTATTATTTATTTTACATTTCATAAATAGTTAAGTGATAGGTTGTAAACAAGTAATTATAGGACATACACAGCTATTAAATACTTTTCATACTTTACAGTATAAGCTTTTAATGTATGAGGAGGTAAAATGAAAAATATTAAACTTGACGACATGCCTATTAAGATATCTTATGGAAAAAATAAGATTGATAAAGATATATTGTACACAATATTTACTAATATAATAAAAAGAATTGAAAGAAATGAAGGAGTAAAAAATGAGAAAGAAAACTGTAGTACTAACTAGATTTAGTTCAATACTTCAAGATAATATATCTCAAAAAATAGCTATAGAAAAATATATAAATGAAAATAGAATAGTAGTAGATGAATGGATAGAAGAGGATGCAGTATCTGGATTCAAAACTCGATTAGAATATAGAGTAGGTTTAATGAAAATAAAGGCTATGGCTATGAATCAGGAATTAGATACACTTATTATATTTAACTTAGACAGAATAGGAAGACGTATGGAACTAGTAGGATTTATTAATTTACTTGATGAATGTGGTGTTACGATAGTATCAGTTACAGAGGGAATTATAAATAATGGAAATGATACTGATAGCCTAATAAGTTCGATTAAAATGTGGATGTCTGAATATGAATCAAAAAAGATAAGTGAAAGAGTAAAAAATGGAAAATTAGCAATAGTTAGACAAGGATTTCATCAAGGGGGAACACCAAACTTTGGATATAAAGTAGTTGATAAAAAACTTGTAATTGATGAAGAAGAAAGTAAAATAGTTTCTATGATATTTGAGTTATATATAGCAGAGGGAATATCTGGTGTGCTAGAGATATTTAAAGAAAAAGGAATAAATAAGAGAGGGGAACAATTCAATAGACAAAAGATACTAAAGTTGCTTCATAATCCTATATACATAGGTTTAAAGAAATATAAAGATGAACTTATAGAGATACCAGAATTAAGAATTGTAGATAATAGCATATTTAATAAAGCACAACAAATAATGAGAGATAGAAGAACAAAAGGAACTACTAAACATGTTAATAAAAGTGATGCACTTTTAGAAGGGTTACTATGGCATAGATGTAATGATGAGAAAATAAGAAAATTACATATTGATTATGTAAATGTAAAAGGTAAGAAAAAACCTTCTTATAGATGTAATTATTGTAAGAATACAAAGGCTAAGATAAATAAGAATTATATTAGCACAAAAATAGAACCCAAAATAGAAGGAAAAATTAAAGAGATAATGAAAGATCTATCTATTGAAATTTTAGAACAACAATATAGTCTAGATATAAAAGAAAGTGAAGAAAAAATTAAAAATTCAATTAAGGATATCACTAAAAATATCATAAAAAAAAATAGAGCTATTAATAAAGCTACAGATGAGATGGAAAAAATTTTTATAGGAGAAAGCTCTATGGATATAGAGATAATTAATAATTTAATACAAAAGCTAACAAAAGAAGTCCTGGAATTAAAAGAACAACTAGATAAAAATAAATATAATCTTGAAATATTAGAAAAATCTACTCCTAATGCTTTGTATATATTAGAAAAGTACAAGAAGTTTGATTATTTATATGACAATGCAAATAACTTGGAAAAGAAAAAGATATTACAAGAACTTATAAATAGAATTGTAATAGGATCTGATAAAATAGACTTAGAATTAAATGTATAGTTATTTAGATTCATCTATTCATCAATTAGATAAGTTTTTATAATATATACCTATCTTTAAGTTATAAGAAAATGATGGGTATATATTGCTTTATTTTCAGATGGATAAATTCCAAATCCATTTTGTGCATAGCTAGAGCCAAGCCCTGCTTTTCTTAACTGCTCTGGTGTAGCATCATAAGTTAATTGATAAACCATAGTAGCAATTACCTCTACATGAGCAAGTTCTTCTGTACCTATATCAGTTAAAAGTGCACGAGACTTTCCTGTAGGCATAGTGTATCTTTGACTTAAATATCTTATAGCTGCTCCCAATTCTCCATTTGGTCCACCAAATTGAGTGATTAGGTACTTAGCCATTTGTAAATCACCACTCTTAAGATTTACAGGGTGTTGTAATGTTTTCTGATATATCCACATAAATTCTAATCCTCCCCAATAATTATTTAATTATTAAACTCTTTATCCCAAGGCCAAGGATTACATACCCATTGCCAAGGATATTTACTTGGTGAATAACCAAAGTTTGTTAATGGACCATATTTATTTTCATAAGCACATTTAGCTTGTATAAACTGAGAACATAAAGAGTTATAAGTATTAATAGCTTTTTTATCATCTGGATGGGTGTCTAGATATAAATTCATATCTAAGCATGCAAAACTGAGTTCTTGAACTTTTGTTAAAAGTTCATTTCTAGATTCATTTCTCATTATCTTCTACCTCCATTCATTTTTTTAGGTGTAGAATATAATTCTTTGTTGTACATTAAAGAATCAAGTAAGAATAATTCTGGAAATATAGTACCATGTTTTAAAGCACTTGAAGTATTATACATTTTTGTAAAAGTTTGATTGTTAATATATGGTCTAGCTAAAGAATCTCCACATTCTTTAGTAAAACCTCTGCTGTCATTTTGCATTTAATAATCCTCCTTGTCTAAATCTAGATAATGTCTATCTAATAACATAGTATTCGTACATGCCAAAATAGTTCCTTTAAATAAAAAATATTATGCTATAAATAAAATAATAATAAAGCGGAAAAAGTAACAAAATAAAATTATAGATTGTATTATAATAAATTTATGTATTACTTGAATTAGTAATAGCACTTATGATAAAATAATTTGCATGTTCCCATAAAAAAGAGGTGAAAGAATGAGTGATTTAGCAGGAAGAGGCTGTGAAATTATAGTACCTTTTGATGAAAGGCAGCCATTAAAAGAAATAGAAAGAAGTATTATAAAAAAATATAGAAAAAACTTATGGTCTAAATTTATAAAAGCAATAAGAGATTATAATTTAGTTGAAGAAGGAGATAAAATCGCTATAGCTATATCTGGAGGAAAAGATAGTTTACTTATGGCTAAAATGTTCCAAGAATTAAAAAGACACGGACAAGTAAATTTTGATATAGAATTTATAGCTATGGATCCAGGGTATCATAAAGATATAAGACAATTACTTGTAGATAACTGCGAGTACTTAGATATACCAATACACTTATTTGATTCAAGGATATTTGAAATAGCAGATGAAATAGCAAAAGACTATCCTTGTTATATGTGTGCAAGAATGAGAAGAGGTGCCCTATATTCTAAAGCAGAAGAATTAGGATGCAATAAACTTGCTCTAGGGCATCATTATGATGATGTTATAGAAACTACAATGCTCAATTTATTATGTGCAGGCAATTTTAAGACAATGCTACCAAAACTAAATTCTACAAATTTTGATGGAATACAAATAATAAGACCATTATATTATATAAGAGAAGAACATATAGTTAGATTCATACAAAATAGTGGAATATGGCCACTGAATTGCGCTTGTATGGTAGCAGCTAAGAAAACAGGAAATAAGAGATATGAAATAAAAGACTTAATAAAAAGCCTAGAAACAAACTTTAAAGATGTAGAAAAATCTATATTTAAAGCAGCTGAAAATGTAAATATAGATTCAATACTAGGATGGCAAAAAGATGGAATAAAACACTCTTTTATGGAAAATCATGAATAAATTAAAATTTTAGATAATCAAAAAACGATGATAGTTTAATTTTATCATCGTTTTTTTTAATACTTTAAAATATATCTGAAAAAATTCAAAATAAAATGATAGAATATAATTAGAGGTACTTAGAAGGGGATGGTTTATATTGAAAAAAATATATATAGACTTTGAAATGAATATGCCGAGTGATAAAAGTAAAAGGGATATGCTAAATGCAGATATAATAGCAATAGGTGCAATACAATATGATACTAATACGGGAGAAATAGGTGAATTTAAATCTTTAATCAAACCTGTAAGTAATACATACATTTATCCACATATAGAAGAATTGACACAAATAAAACAAGAAGATTTAGAAAAAGCGCCTACGTATGAAGAAGTAATGAGGAAATTTAAAAAATGGTTAGGTACATTTTCTAAAATAGAAGGAATATATACTTTTGGAAGCTTAGATTTAACTTGCTTTAATAATACGGATAAGAAAAGTGCGCAAAAGTATAATCATCCTAGGTTTATAAATAACATTAAAAATTTATTTGTAGATATAAAATATAAATATTTAGATTATGGAATAAAATGCATGAATTATATATCCTTAAAAAACTTATTAAAATGTGCAAATGTAGAATTTCAAGGAGATGCACATGACCCATTGTATGATGCATACAATTTATATGTTTTAGATGAGGTTTTAGAAAATAATGAAAATATTAGAGATATATTAATAATAAAAGACATTATAAGAGCTCCATTTACTATTATGAATGAAAAATTAGAAGAGAGCTTTGAAAAATATACAAATAGTTTTTATGAAAATGAAGAGAATTATAATGAGGATTATATATCTATTGAAGTGATAAAAACTGTACGTATATATTTAGAATCTATACAAAATATAGATATATATAATATAGACATTTTGAGAGATATAAACAAAAAATTTGATACTATAGATAAAATTAAAGATATAAAATCAGGTTATTTTTATTTGTTAGAAAATTTATATTTTGATATGAAAGATTTAATAGAAGATTTGATGTTGTATAAATTAAATAAAGAAGAATATAATGAAGAATTTAAAAATATAGTTAAATTATTTGATGAAGATCTGAGTTATGAAAATATAGAACTTAGTTATTTCTTAGAAAAAAGCTGTTGATGTATTATTATGTCGATAGTTTTTTAAGTTAAAAGAGTCATAAATATTGAAAAATATCGTATATATATTTATAATAAATATATTGAAAAAATGGATTAGTCACATTTAAAGGGGAATTCAATATGTATATACTAGATAAAATTTGTAGTAAAAATATATGTTTAAATGAATTGATTATGTTTGTAAAAAATAAAAGAAGTAAAAGTAATTTTAATAAAGAAGTCTATATGGAAGTAAGTTATAAAGAAGACAGGTTAGAATCTATAAAAAATAAATTAGATGAAATAGAATGTTCAATACTAAGTTACAATCAATACGAAGAAGTTTATAAAGATGATATAATAAGGGAGAATATAAAAGAACTTTAAAAAGTATATGAAAATATTATTGAATAATTAATAGAGCGAATGAAATAATTCGCTTTTTTTTGTGTTAAAAATTATTGATTTTATATTTATAAATAAAGATGAATAAGCATAAACATAAATATCATATAAAATTGGAAGGGGAAATATTTAATATGGAACAGATAAAAGATTATGTTATGACAATATTAGGTGTATTTATATTTTTATCAGCAATTTTTATTTTATTAGTTATAATAAAATTTATTATTAATTCAAGAAAAAATAATTTTAAAAATAAAAGAGGTATGACGAGACAGTATGATATAGTAAATATAAATTTAAATGAAGTTAATGACGCAAGCAAAAGAAATAAACAAAGCTATAACTTAAATGGAGAAAAAGTTTGTAAATATGATAATGGAGAGATATATAAGGGAGAACTTATAAATGGAAAGAGAAATGGGTTTGGTATATGTATATTTTCAAACAAAGAAAGATATGAAGGACTTTGGAAAGATGATAAAATGCACAGTGTAGGCAAGTATATATATAGTGATGGTTCTGTGTATAGTGGAGATTTTAAAAATGGATTATTAGAAGGCTTAGGAATGTACACATATAAAAATAAAGATATATATAAAGGGTACTTTATAAGTAATAAAAAACAAGGTAAAGGAGTTTTATATTATAAAGACGGGAGTAAGTATATCGGTATGTGGGAAGATAATTTACAAAGTGGAGAAGGCAAGTTAATAAAATCAAATGGAGATTTTTATGAAGGTGAATTTAGCAAAGGGAAAATAAATGGAAAAGGCGAGTATAAGTTTAAAGATAAAAGTAAATACATAGGTCAATTTAAAGATAATGTATTCCATGGCCATGGATGTTATACAGATATAGAAGGAAATATATATGAAGGTGAGTATAAATATGGGTGCAAAAGAGGCAGCGGGATACTAAAATATAGAAATAAGGAAATTTATGAGGGCAATTTTAAAGATGATTTATTTGAAGGAATAGGCAGATATACATATTATGATAAAAGTATATACGAAGGAGATTTTAAAAAAGGTAAAAAGGATGGTATAGGTACTTATACATGTGATTTATATAAATATGTTGGAGAGTGGGATCAGGACCAAAAGGGAAAGGTAGGAACATATTATTTAATGTCACAAGCAACTTTAGATGTGATTATAGAAGATGAAAAAATAGTACAAGGTATATATAAGTTAAAGGATAAAGATGAAATTTACATATATGATTTAGACATAAGAGGAATCAATGAAAAAAACATATTAGAAAATATTAATTATTACCTAAAAAAGAAAAATAAAATGCCTTTAGAGATAAGTAATTAATAAATAATCACCAGAATCATTCCAAATATATATAATTAAATATAGAACAAATTTTGGAGTGATATTGATGAAAAATAAATCTGATGATATAAATGTTAAGTTGTTACCTTTTACAATAAACAGCCAAGTTAGAGGAAGAGAATCAAAGACTCCATATGGAGTAGAAATGATAAAAGCAAAAAGCCTATGGAAAGAGTCAACTAAGGGTAAAGGTGTAAAAATTGCTGTGATAGATTCTGGATGTGATATACATCATGAGAGCCTAAAAGATAATATTTTTGTAGTAAGAAATTTTACAGATGAAGATGATAAAAATCCAAATATAGTTATAGATAGAGTGGGTCATGGGACTCATGTAATAGGAACTATTGTAGCAAATGGCAAAAGTAATACTATAATGGGAGTAGCGCCTAAATCTGAGATATATGTGCTAAAGGCTATAGATAGAACCGGTTCAGGAAAATTGAATTGGGTAGTAAATGCTATATATTATGCTATTGAGCAAAAGGTAGATATAATATCCATGTCTTTGGGAATGTCACAAGATAGTGAAAAATTACAAAAATCTATAAAAGAAGCTATAAATAAAAATATTTTAGTGGTTTGTGCAGCAGGAAATGACGGTGATGGAAATGCAGATGATTTTGAATACTCATATCCAGCTGCATATCCAGAAGTAATATCTGTAGGTGCTGTAGACAAAAAAGGAGTTCCAGCAAAATTTAGTAATGCAAATTTAGTTATAGATGTAGTGGCACCGGGAGTAGATATAATTTCAACCTATCCAGATAATCAATTTGCAATACTAAGTGGAACTAGTATGGCAACACCTCATGTAAGTGGAAGCTTAGCATTACTTAAAAATTGGTCTAAAGAAGAATTTAAAAGAGATTTAAATCAAAAAGAATTATATGCACAATTAATTAAACATACAAAACTATTACAATATTCGCGTGCAGTACAAGGTAATGGATTAGTTTATTTGCTACAATTAAAAAATAAAGGAAAGGTGAAATATTAAAAAAATCTCTTTCATATTCAAAGTTAAATATTGAATATGAAAGAGATTTTTTTGTATATTGAATAAAACTTTACAATTTGAGTTACAAAAAGGTTACAAAAAATGGCGAAATTGTGTATAATTAAAGAATAAATATAAAATTTAAGAAAAAATTAACGAAAAAGAAAAGATGGAGTGATAAAGATTGATTAAGTTTACTAATGTAGATAAAGTCTATGACGATGGTAACAAATCATTAGATAATATAAATTTAGGTATAAATCAAGGAGAATTTGTATTTTTAGTAGGTCACTCAGGTGCTGGAAAATCTACGTTGCTTAAATTATTAACTAGAGAAGAAAAAATATCATCAGGAAGAATTTCCGTATTAGGGGAAGAAATTACAAAAATAAAAATTAATAAAATACATAATTACAGAAGGAATTTAGGAGTTATTTTTCAAGATTTTAAATTATTAAAAGAGAAAACAGTGTTTGAAAATGTTGAGATAGCGATGAGAGTAGTAGGAACAAATCCTAAACATATAAGGCCTAGAGTAATGGAGGTATTACACAAGGTAGGGATTGCAGATAAATACAACAAATATCCAACAGAATTATCAGGTGGTGAATGTCAAAGAGTAGGTATAGCTAGAGCTATAGTAAATAAGCCATCAGTAGTTATAGCAGATGAATGTACAGGGAACTTAGATATAGATAATTCTATAGCAATATTGAAATTATTAAATGATATAAATGCAGAAGGGATTACTATAATAATGGCAACTCATGACATTGAAATTTTAAAGTTATTTCCAAAAAGAGTTGTAGAAATTCAAAAAGGAAAAATAGTTAGAGATACGAAGAGGGATTTATATGAAGTTAGTGTCTAAATTTTTATATAGTTTAAAACAAGGAATTAAAGGAATTTTTCATAATAAAACAATGAGTTTTATATCGACAATTTCTGTTACAGCATCATTAATAATACTTGGAATAGTACTTACTATAGTTTTAAATATAAATCAGTTTATTAAGACTACAAAAGATGAAATTAATGAAGTTAGAGTATCTGTAGAAGCAGATATAGATTATGATACACGAATTGATTTGAAAATTAATATAGGTAAAATTGAAGGTATAAAAAATATAGAATATAAAACAAAAGAATCATCTTTCAAAGACATGAAAGAGAGTTGGGGAGAAGATGCATATCTTTTAGATGGTATAGAAAATCCATTAGACGATTATTATGTTGTTACAATAGATAATCCAGAAAATATAAAATCTATATCTAATAAAATACTAAAGTTAGGTGGAGTTAGTGACGTAGAATATTATCAGGATATAATGCAAAATTTCTTAAATATATCAAATACTGTTAAGAAATTTGGTGGAGTATTGATAATAGGATTACTTCTAATATGCTTAGTAATAATATCAAATACAATAAAAAGTAGAGTATATAGTAAAAAAGAAGAAATACAAATAATGAAATATGTAGGAGCAAGCAATAGTTTTGTAGTAGCACCGTTCATAGTAGAAGGATTTACTATAGGAATTTTCGGATCATTTTTAGCAGTGGGAGCTTGCATAGGAATGTATGGATATATATTAGAAAAAATAAGACAACTTATAAATTCTGTCATGGGAAATGCTGTACTTCCTTTAACTAGTATATCAACATCTCTTATAGTAGTTTTAGTTGTAACAGGTATAAGTGTTGGTGTTTTAGGAAGCATTGTATCTGTAAAGAAACATTTGAAAGTGTAAAAATAGGGGGAAGATTGAGTGAAAAAAATAATATCAGTAATTACTGCTTGTATAGTATTGTTTACTACAAATGTTATATATGCAGATAATGAACAAAATAATTTAGATGAAAAATTAAATGAAAATAGACAAGAGCAAACAACACTAGAAGCTAAAATTAAAGATTTAGATTCTAAGATAGAAGAAATTGAAAAAAATATAGATACTACTAATGATAAAATAGAAAAATTAGATTCGGAAATAGTTACAACTAAATCAGAAATTGAAAATTTAGAAAATAATATTGAGAAAAATGAAGAAGCTTTAGGAAAAAGGTTAAAAGCTATTAATAGCAATTACTCTATGGGATATATAAAAGTTATATTAAGTAGCACTTCTTTATCGGAATTTTTCAATAATATTTATATAGTTAAACAAGTTGTAGAACAAGATAAAGAAATATTAAAAGAATTAGATGACAATAAAACTGAAGTTGAAAATAAAGAACAAGATTTAAATGCTAAAAAGGAAATACAAGAAGAACTTAAGGTAGCGTTAGAACAAGATAATAAAACAGTACAAGCTGATAAAAGCGAGTTAGAAGCATTAAAAAGAGAATTAGAAACAGAGGAAGATGATTTAGAAAGTGAGATAGAAAGATTAGCAGCAGAAAGTGCGGCAAGGCAAGAAGCTGAAAATGGAATAAATTCTGACGATAGCTTAGATGGAGTGATAATATCTAGCGGTTCTTGGCCTGTACCAGGATATAGTAGAATAAGTTCACCATATGGATATAGATTACATCCAGTTTTAAACATTCAAAAAATGCACACAGGAATAGATATACCAGCTCCAAATGGAACTCCAGCAGTAGCAATAGATAATGGAACAATAATATATGCAGGAGTTCAAGGGACTTATGGTAATACTGTTATGATACAACATGATGATGGAAAAGTATCATTATATGCTCACAATAGTAAATTATTAGTTTCAGTAGGTCAAAGAGTTCAAAAAGGACAAGTTGTTTCTAAAATTGGATCAACAGGAAGATCTACTGGTCCACACTTACATTTTGAGATAAGAATAAATGGAAAACATACCAACCCAGTTCCATATATAATATAAAGAAGTACCTGTTATATGATATTTTATATAGCAGGTATTTCTTTTTTGAGTATAAAAGTATAATTGTGTATTCTCAGGGTGAATTTTAAAATGGAAGTGAGACAATTAAATTAATGTACAAGGAGCAAAAAAAAGAGTATAATATGGTTAGAATTCTAAATAAAATATAGTAATAAAGGAGACATGACATGAAAAAAATATATATGACAATGGCAATAACGGCTTTAATATTTTTAACTGGATGTTCAAATAATAATGTTGCACCAATGCAACGAGTAAAAAGTACAACAGAAAAAGAATCTCAATCAAGTATAGATTTAGAGAAGAGCATAAAAGATAAATTAAGTAAACTTGGAATAGATTCTAAATTAAGTAAAGCAGATGATTTACCACATGAGTTTTCTAAAAAAGTAGATGCCGCAAGTTCTAAAATGAATGAAGTTGATAAAAAAATGGATTTTTCAAAAGATTCGATAAATAAAATTAGTGTAAAAATAAGAAAATTAGATCAAAAAATAGATAATACTAGTAAAGGTATAGATGAATTTAGAGACAGCGCTGAAGAGAAGATGAGTGAAACTGAAAATGGATTAAATAAAGTGACAGATAAAATATATGAATTTATAAATATGTAAGATTGTAATGATTAAACGAATTGAATTATAATATAATAAATCAATTAAAGCTTAAGGAGATAGTGAATGAAGGAATATGTAGTTGTAGATTTAGAAACAACAGGGCTTGATCCATACAAAGGATGTGAAGTAATAGAAATAGGTATTACTGAAATAATTGACAATAAAATAATTAAAAATTATTCTAGGCTTATAAAGCCAAAATCAATAATACCATATTTTATAACAGAGATAACAAACATAACTAATGAAATGGTTGTAAATGAAGAAGGAATAGAAACTGTATTACCTAGATTTAGAGATTATATAGGTGATAGAACTATAATAGCTCATAATGCCAAGTTTGATTTAAAATTTTTAAATTATTATCTTAAAGAATTAAACTTAGAGACTATAGATAAACATATATGTACATTAGAACTATTAAAGAAGAGTAAAACGTATAAAGGTAAAAATAAAAAATTAGAAACGGCATGTGAATATTACAATATAGAAAATAAAAATGCTCATAGAGCAGATAGTGATACATTGGCTACAGCAAAATTATTTTTAAAAATAAAAGACGATAATTAAAATAAGTGTAAATTTTACACTTATTTTTGTTTATATGTGAATAATTATAACAAATATAAAATAAAAAATTAATTATATTTAGTGGTTAAAGCAAACATGATTTCATAATATATAATAGACGAAAAAATCCTTTTGGGGGGTTGATATTATGATTTTTATGGATATTGATATATTTATAGATAAAATAGAATTTAATATATTTAAATTAGAAAACCAAAATAAAACAGAGATAATTAAAGATAAAATAATAATTCCAAAGTCTTTTGATATAGGAAATAAATTAAATTATTTAAGAAAATTTATGATAACTCTCATAAATCAATATAATATTAAAAAAGCACATGTAAATATAGAAGATGCTATTGGCATAGATATAATTGATATTGTTAAAATTGAAGGTGTAATTCAAGAATTGCTTTCAAATTGTGGGGTGAAAATATGCAAATAAGTCCAAAGTT
>NZ_DATIRC010000207.1:0-6601 GCF_035470145.1 Romboutsia sp. | reverse complement strand
ATTTTAATTTTGGGCTCTGTTAAACAAATCCAATATTTATTGAAAATGCAAAAAATTCCCTAGGATAATATATCATTTCTTAACTTTATATTCTATATTTCTTTCTCTTAATTTTATATAATATGCTTCTTTCTTGACTAATATATCTTCATCCGGCTTTTTACCCTTACTTATTGACATTATTAAAAACTCCAATGCAGTAAGTATTTGCTCTTTTTTAGTAACACAATATTTATCTAATTTATTTAATGCTTCTTTAATATCCTTTTTATTACTTACGTTCCATAACCATTACCATAAGCCTCCCTATAAAATTTATACCTCTCATCTTATATATTTATTAATTTAATACTCAAATATATTTCAGTTTATCCATAATATAAATTAAAAATGTATAACTTTAAAAGTTATACATTTTTAATTTATTCCATCTATTTAGTTATGACAACTTCTTCATTTATACTATCATTTTCAAATTCTTCATCTTTAATAGCAACTGCTATATCACTAATCACTTTTGTAACTTTATCAATATTTGATAATTTTGTCACTTTATAATTAATTATTAAATTTATTGATTGTTAGTGGACAACCATGATAATATTGATACTGACTATTTAATATTATAATTTATGCATAAGATGATTTGGAGGAATACAGTTGCTATATTACAGAAAAAAAGATAACGGTAAAAAAGATTGGGTTGTATTTATCCATCCCTTAGGTGGAAGTTCAGTAACTTATTATAAACAGTTAAAGACTTTTCAGGAGAAATTTAACCTTCTACTTATTGATTTACATGGACATGGCAAATCAAATAAGGGGATAAGCGGTATGGAAGTAAATGATATTGCTAAAGATATTATTGATATTATTAATCATGAAAACATTCAGTCTGCTTACTTTGTAGGTATGTGCCTTGGTAACGTAGTAGTAGATTTGATTTATGAGAATTATCCCCATAGAATAAAATCCATTGTATATGGTGCTGCAGTTAAGGATATAAACTTTTTTAATAGTATGTTACTAAAGCTTGGAAATATGTTTAAACACTTCATGCCACACTCTGCTCTTTATAACTTATTTGCTTTGATTATGATGCCAAAGAAAAATCATGAAGAATCTAGAAAGCTCTTTGTCAAAGAAGCTAAGAAAATGAAAAGAAATGATTTTTTGGACTGGTATAACCTAATCATTAGTAATCAAAATTTTTATAATAAGAGAGAGATTAAAAAAGATTGCATCAAAAAACTTTACATATTCGGAAGCCAAGATCATTTATTCATCTCAAAAGCTAAGGGCTATGTAGAAAAAGATGAAAATTCCCAATTGAACATTATTGATGGAGCAGGACATATGTGCAATATCGATGGATATAGAGAATTCAATGAAATGGCTATTAATTTTCTTATGGGTTAATAAATAGAGAATGTAGATAGATTTGTGTAAAAACAAATTTACCTACATCCTTTTTAGTATATTAAATTGGTAAAAATAGATTAATTGTCAACATGCCTTTAATCTTCATATCCACACAAGCTCAAACCTGATTTTATAGCTTCTTTCTTTATCTATTTTACTTGTATCTTCTAATTCTTTATTCTCCAATGAATTTTCATTATTAGTTATTTCAACAGTAGTATTATTATTTGGGTCATTATATGTATCTATATCTTCTGTTGAACAGCCAGTTAAGTTTAATTCTAGTACTATAGTTAATAAAATCAATAAACTCTTTAACGTTGTCATCACACTATCACTCCCTTATAAACTATCTAGCACTCTATTAACACTTTAATTTATACTATATACATTTATATTATATAGTATTTCTTTCAGTGTTCTACTAATATATCTACATATGCAAATATAAGCTAGAGATTTTTCACCTACCCCTATGTCGTGAAACACGACGTCGTCTTTTTTACAATGTATAATAGAAAAATGACCTATAAATAGGTCACCTTTTAAGCTTTTATCATGCTATATATTTATGCTATTATTTTTAAATTTTTCAAATAGCTTCTATTTCTCTTTATAAATCGGATATAGAAGAACACACCAATCACAGTAGCTATTGCTCCTATACTTAAAAAAACTACCGCATCTTCTGGTATAAAATTTGTAACTTCATTATTTTCTTCCCCAACAGAAGTTAACAATATTATTGTAGTCATAAAGTTATTTAAAAAATGTAAAAACATTGGGACTAATATATTTTTATATTTTAAGTATAAAATACAAAGTACTACCCCAAACAATGTAGCAAAAAATATAGAATCTTTAGCATGACATAGTCCAAAGAATATAGATGATAAAATTGTCCCAAAGGTTGTATTTAATTTCTTTGATAACCTTTTAAAAATTACTTTTCTATATATGAGTTCTTCTATAATAGGAGCTATTATAACTATACTTATTGAATTGATTAATATATTTCCTGTATATAGCATCTCTTGTGAAGAGGAACTATTTAAAATTTTATTTGCCAAAGATATATCTATTAATAAAAAGATTCCAATCACTAGCCACATAACTCCCATCTGTATAATTTGGAGATTTAAAAGCCTACCTATTATCTCTTTTATGTTTACTTTTTTTGTAAAATCTACCCATAATTTCATTACATCTTCTTTTGATATTTTCATATTTGATATCAAAAGATATACTGTCATAACCTCTACTGCAAGCATACATAAATCCACATTAAATCCATCCCAGGATGTTATACCACCTAACACTAATATAGATGTTATATCTACCCCCAATATAATTGCAAAAGATATTGTTGATATCCTTATTAAATCTCTAATTCTTATTTCTTTTTCATTTACCATTTTACTTCCCCCGTTACTTCTTGTGAATATTAAAAATTTTATAAAATAATATATTTATATTATATCACTACAAATGTATTATTCTGTCACTTTCTTATTTTCTAAATATATTAATGTTACTTTAATGCACAAGTTACACACAGATTTTTATTCAATATAATCTCTTAGTATATAAAAAATAGAGTGACTAAAAACACTCTATCATCATAAAACAAATTTATTAAAAACTCTTTCATACCTTCTTATATACATTACTCTTCAACAAGTTTTTGATAATCTTTCTCGATAGCCAAATGACTAGGAACCTTATACATACACTCACCAACAGAATCATAACTTTAAGAGCCTTTAGCTCATCAATATTAAGCTATATTATTACTTAAATATGCCCCTAGATATATTCCACTAGCTGCTGCCTGTGATAACGAGTATGTTATACCTGAACAATCTCCTGCTAAATATAGTCCTTTCACTTTACTTTCAAAGAATTTATTTACTTTCATCTCAGGCTCGTAATACTTTACATCTAATCCATAAAAAATAGTATGTGGATGTATTTTTTTTCCTAGTAAATCTCCTAATTTTTCAATAAATAACATAGTAGAATCTATATATTTTTGTGGAACATATTCATTTATATTTACTGACTTTGCTTTTAAACTTGGTATTATTTCACTGTTTTCTATATCTTCATATGTAATTGTTTTTTGTTTTTTTATATCTTCTAATCTTTGCATTATTATCTTTTCTTCATTTTCATTTATATTTTTCATAATGGTTTTTACATAAGCCTTTGCTTCTTTTGAAGATAAAAAGTAACTTGGAATAAACAATGTAAAATTAAGATTTTGACTTGAATTTTTTTCTTCTAAATAATTTTGCCCATCAGCAAATATTAATCCATCTTGGTATTTTTTTATTACTTTGCCATTTGGATTCATGCAATAAGTAGTGCTTTCAAATTTATCATCTTTATAAAATAGCTTTATTTCAAAATTTTCTTTTAATAAATTGTCTAATTCATCTCCTTTTAATTCTAATCTAAAGCCTAAATCTAATCTAACTTTTTGTGGTACTATTCCAAAATGGCTACATTGTTTTTCAAACCACTCTCCACCACTTAATCCTGTAGCTAAGACTACTTTTTTACTATAATAAATTTCATCTCTACATTTAATAATAAATTTTTCTTTATCTTTTTCTATGCTTTTTATTTCTTTTTCAAAACATATATCTATTTTATCTTTTAAAACCTCATGCATTTTATTTAAGATCTCTAGTGATAATTTTGTTCCTAGATGTCTAGTTTTTGTTGTAAGTAATCTAAATCCATGTTTTTCTACTTTTGTTTTTAAAGTTATATTTTCTGTACTATAAAAAGGAGCTTTATCTCCACCAAATTTACATAATATCTTATCTACTTCATCCATATATTTTAAAGCTTTTTTATCTCCGATTAATTTTCCTAGATATCCTCCAAAGTCATTTGTGTAATTATACTTTCCTTCTGATCTACCCATCCCCCCAAAACCCATAAATTTATTGCATATGTCACAGTTTAAACAGTTTTTCGAATTAGATTCTATAGGACACACTCTATTTTCTAATGTCTTTCCTTTTTCAATAAGTTTTATTCTTAAATTTTTATTTTCATGTATTAATGTATAAGCAGTAAATATTCCGCTTACTCCAGCTCCAATAATAATAATATCGTACATAAAATTCTCCTTTCTTTAAGTTAATTAATTTAATTATATCATTTAATTATTGCTACATAATATATTCATAAATAACTAATTTAAACAAATAGAAAAAGGAAGCCTAACAACAACGGGTTAACTTTTGATGTACAAAAACTATTTTAACATTAAAAATAGCAAACACTTTCACATATGAATTCACGTACAATTTTACATCATAAAAAAAGTAATAATTTAAGTGGTTTTGACATCCACATTATTGCTATTTTTTAGTTCACAATATGATAAAATTACGAAATAGATATAGAATATAAATAATTTATTACTTATTTATATTTTCGATATATAAATCATATAAACCACTAACGTTTGATTTAGATATTGTATACCATTTTTTTATATAATTATCATTTAGTAAATTAGTATCTCTTTCTACTATATCTATAAATATATTTGTTAGCCCATCCCACTCACTAAGATCTCCACACTCTTTAATATTCCATCCTATCTGTTCTAAGCTCCAATTTGATTTTATAGAATTATGTAGCATTGATGTTGTAATCCAGTTATCTTCTTCATCCTTACCACCTCTAGCTATTGGATTAATATGATCTATTGTAGGTATAAGTTCCCAATAAGCTACATGAGTTTGGTCCATTTTCCAATGTGAGTGATATGGAAATTCCTCTGGAAAATATGTAGAAAATACCTTTAAAATACCTGGGTTTAATAGCTTGTCTCCTGTGTACCTATCAATAAACCCATCTCTCATAAATATATTAAATTTTTCTTTATCTTTGTATGCTCTCTTTTCTACTTTTTTATATTCAAACTTATATTCAGTATTTATAATATCTATAGCTTCTTTCTTACTTTTATTTAACAGTAATTCACTAGCCTTTTCTATAATCCTAGCCTTCTCCATTTCAATCTCCTCATCATATTAATTTAGCTTCTTTAGAATAGTTACAAATATTTTTTTATCAATAGCATTTGCTATCATACCTTCACTAAATCGCTCTCCCCTTATATAAAAAGTTAATATAGCTTTTAGTATATATGTATCTGCTGTTTCTATCAGACTTTTTAGATCTATACCTTTTTCAATATACCCTTCTAACTTACTCATATATTCAGTATCCATTATATTACTGTTGTAACAGTCTTTTATAAACATATCTACTGTTTTATTATATTTTATATATTCATCTGCAGTTTTATAAAAACTTTGTTTATCATCATCAAAAAACGCTATATATGCATCTATTTTCTCCTTTGTAAGCATGTTATCCCCCTTTATTATATATAAACCTATATATATAGTATTTTTTCATTTGTATAGTAAAGGTGATGTTTTATTGAACATTAAAAGAGCAATATTTCTAGTGCCCTTTAGTTCTTAACTTATTAATATGGTAAAACAATGATTACCTTTTTTTAAATATTAAATTTGTTATAGTTCCTAAAATTAATGCAGGTATTGTAGCACCTATTAATATGCCTATTACAGGACTAAATAATATATTAGCTAATTGAATTGTAAATAGAACTACAACAATTATATAGAATATTAAATAATCTAATTTTCTAAATGATGAAAAATTCATACTATCTCCCCTTTTACTTTGCAATATATACTAATTGTTAATTTAATTATAGCAGGATTTGCAGTTTCTCATGTGTCTATTAAAATAAATGTTTTTTTGAACATGAAAAGAGAGCAATAATTTTATATACTCACCCTCTTGTCTAGTAATTTAATTTTCCACATAATAAACTTTAATTATTATACAATTTAGCCATAGAAAATTCATCTACATATTTACCATCTATAATCATTGCATTTCTTTTAATTCCTTCTACCTCAAATCCATTCTTTTCATAAAGATGTTTTGCTACGACATTAGAACAAATTACGCTCAGTTCAAGCCTTGTAATGTTATTTTCCCTAGCCCATATATCTAACTCAGAAAATAATTTGCTTCCAATCCCTTTACCTCTAAACTTTTCACGTATTCCAATAACAATATATGCAGTATGTTTAATTCGTTTTGGTCCACCTCT
>NZ_DATIRC010000206.1:0-18309 GCF_035470145.1 Romboutsia sp. | reverse complement strand
TCCTATTGTGTCCATAAATGATTTTATTTTATTTGAATCATCAGGGTCTATTAATATGTCTATATCATTTGGTTTATCTACTAAATCATGAAAATGTAACAACACTGAGCTACCAATTGACCAAGTACAATTTAGTTCATTTAATTTATTTGCTACTTTTTTTAATACATCTAAATTCATATGGCCCTCCTATAATTTGTCTTTAAGTGATTTATCTTAATTATACCAAATAGAAATTAAGTATTATATATTATTAAATTTAATTACACAATATCTTTTGCTTCTTTCTCTATAAATAAATCTTCTTGTATATTATAATTTTATAAATAAGTATTATAAAATCCTTAATTAAGATAAAATATTAAATATTAGGAAGGTGATATAATTGAAAATTGACAGAATGAAAATAACTTTTAATAATAATTTTGAGAAAATAGTTGAAAGAGATAATGTTAGAAATTTTAATTCTTTAATCGAATGGTTAGAAATGTTTAATAACGGTGAAAATGTAAGTTTGTTGACAATGTCTGGCAAAGAGTTGGGTAGCTCTTTTTCAATAGATAAAAATAATGTTAAATCTATAGAAATCCTATAAATCTATATCAAATAATTTATTGTTTATTAAAACAAAAAAAAGTGTAGATAAATTTATTTTTACATAAATCTATCTACACTGTCATTTATAACCTACTCTCATTATACTTATTTAAGTAATGAAAGGCCTTTATTATAATACTCATCCATCATATCCTTTGGTACCATACTTCCACCAGTTGCCCACGCAATATGATTTATATTTTCTATTTTATCTTCAAGATTATTATCTTTTAAGTATTTCTTGCCTTCTTTAGATGTAAGTATATTTACAATACCTGGTACACCTGCAAGTGCTGAAGGCTCTAAGAATATTTTTTCACTATCTGCCATGATAGTTAATAATCTATACATATTTTCATCTTCAACTGAATAACATCCACTCATTAGTTTTTCTAATGTCTTACCGACGAATCCAGAAGCTCTACCTACTGCTAATCCATCTGCTGCTGTTATATTATCTATTCCAAAGTCTTGCACAGATACATTATCATGTTCTTTAGTCATACACCCTATCATCATACATGGAGAATGTGTTGGCTCTGCAAAGAAGAAATGTACATTATTTTTGTATAAAAGCTTAAGACCAAAGGCAACTCCACCAGGTCCTCCACCTACACCACATGGTAAATATACAAATAATGGGTTATTATCATCAACGTTTACACCCATATCCTTTAGTTGCTTATCTAATCTTTTAGCTGCAACTGAATATCCTAAAAATAAGTTTTGAGAATTTTCATCATCTACAAAGTAGCTATTAGCATCTTCTTCAGCTTGCTTTCTACCTTCTTCAACAGCTTTGCTATAATCAGATTCGTATTCTATAACCTCTACTCCTCTACTTCTTAAAAGATCCTTTTTCCATTGTCTTGCATCTGCTGACATATGAACAGTAACCTTAAATCCTAATTTTGCACTCATTATACCTATACTTAAACCTAAGTTTCCAGTTGATCCTACTACTACAGAGTAATTAGAGAAGAAGGCTCTCATTTCATCACTATCTAATTTTTCATAGTTATCTTCTACTGTAATTATATTATTTTCTAAAGCTAAATCTTCTGCACGCTTTAGTACTTCGTATATTCCACCTCTAGCCTTTATAGATCCTGATACTTTAAGATGACTATCACACTTTAATAAAAGATTTCCTAAAAGTTCTTCACCGCATATTTCTTCTAGTTTAGATTTCATGTTGTTTATTTTAACTATTGGAGATTCTATTATTCCATTTTCTTCTTTAGTTTCTGGGAATACTTTAGCTATATATGGAGCAAATCTATTTAATCTTTCTTGGGCATCTAATACATCATCTTCATTAAGTGAAACATTTTTCATTCCTTCTTCAAAATCACTATACTGAGAATTTATCCATAATACTTCTTTTAAGTCTATTATCTCTTTTAATAATGGATATTCTTCTATCCACGTTGATATTTCTTTGTTTAATACTTTTGAATTCATTATATTTTCCCACCCTTATTTTATTATTTTTTATTACCCTAAAAAAGTTTTACAAGTTATATGTTTTTGTAGATAGTATAGAATTAAATTCTATATAACTTCTCATAAATTGCATTTAACTTATTTTAATTAAATTAAATACAGTTTAATAAATGTTAACATTTTTCCAAAACAACGTCAATAATATTTAATATTTTTGTCTTTTATTAAATATTATTTAATAAATTTGATAAAACTATATTATATTGATATAATAATTTAAAATACATATTAAAAAGAGGTAGCTTATAAATGAATGAAGTGAATATATCAAAAAATATTTCTGAATATAGAAAAGGAAAAAATTTAACCATTAAAGAATTAGCTAATTTAACAGGGGTTACGTCTTCTTTACTTAGCCAAATAGAAAAAGGTACTGCTAATCCATCTATAAATACACTGAAACAAATTTCTAAGGCTTTAGATATACCATTATTTAATTTTTTCATAAATGATGTTCCAACTGAGGACTTAGTAGTTAGAAGTGATAATCGTAAAAAAATAATATTTTCTGAATCTGATAGCTTTGCATATGAACTATTAACACCAGATTCAAAAGGTTCAATTGAATTTATGCTTATGAAAATACCACCTAAAGAATCTTCTTCTGAGGAACTTTTTAGCCATAAAGGTGAAGAAGTTGCTTATGTAACAAAGGGGTCTGTTAATCTTCATTTAATGAGTACTGTAATTGAACTTAATTGTGGTGATAGTGTTAAAATACCTCCACGTTCAAATCATAAATGGGAAAATATAACTAATTTTTATTGCGAAGTTATATTTGCAGTAACTCCTCCTTCTTTCTAAACTTTTATTTTACTTATTAAATAAAATAAAATCTTATTAAATTATTTTAAGTCTATCTTTTATTTTTATAATTCTCCATATAAATAGCTACAGTAATTATCTTTACTGTAGCTATTTATATGGAGACAAAAATTAAAATCTTATTTAACATTCCAACACTCTGTACTATATGAAACATTCTTCAAAGTAGTATTTAAATTGAAACCTAGTCATTGTATTCCTTACAACTATATACTTCTTTTAATTGTTTTATTACATTCCCTGTGTTTTCTTTTATATTACTCATACTAAAGAATATACTACCTTCAACTTCACTATAAGTTCTATTTATATTCACTTGTTTTTCTATTTCTTTTGCTATATCTACATTACTTATATTTTGACCTATATATAACCTAACACCTGTATCTTTAACTACATTATTCCACCATTTAACTGACGTTTCGTAAGCACTAATTTTATTATCTATAGTCCAATAAATTTGAGGTGCTATATAATCTATAATTCCTTCTTCTATCCACTTTAAACTATCTGCATACACATCATAATAACTTTCTAAATTATTTGTATCTGAACCATTAGGATCACTGCTTTTATTTTTCCATACTCCAAAAGGACTAACTCCAAATTGAACACATTCTCTTGTGGATTTTATAGCCTTATTTACTAGCCTAATCATATTGTTTACTGCTTCACGTCTGTTATTAGCAATCACTCCATCTCTATCTTCCCCTTGTGGCAAAGGATAATTATACGGATAGAAGTAATCATCAAAATGAATTCCATCTATATAGTAATTTTTTACTATTTCAAAAACTGTTGTTGCAATATACCTTATAACTTCTGGATTTTCAGGGTTATAAAATAATGCATTATCATAGGATAATGCCCAACTTGGATTCAATCTTGCTGGGTGAGCCTTGTATAATTTATTTAAATCTGTTCCTGACGTAGTTATTCTATATGGATTTAACCATGCATGAAATTCCATATTTCTTCTATGAGTTTCTTTTATCATAAATTTAAGTGGATCATATCCTGGACTTTTCCCTTGAGTTCCTGTAAGATACTTTGACCATGGGTTTATATATGATTTGTAGAAAGTATCTGAAGTTGGTCTTATTTGAACAAATACTGAATTGAAATTTAAACTTTGTAGTGTATCTAATATTTCTATAAATTCTTGTTTTTGGGCATGTATATCATTTTGAGTTTTAGGCCAATCTATTTCATAAACTGTTGATATCCAAACCCCTCTGAGTTCACATAGTTTACAATTATTATTCATATTATCACCCTCCCAATAAAAATTCGCTTCGCTCATATTACTCAAGTGGTTCGCCTATATATGGCTCAAACAACCTTGAAAAACATGCCCGTCGTTCAAATATACTATTTATAATATTTTTATTTATTTGTGATTATGCCTAAATATATTTTTGTGTAGCTTCTAAATCTTCAAAAATCTAAAAAATAATGTGAAATAGAGAATTGTTATTATCCTCTATTTCACATTATTTTAAAACTATTCACCTGTTCCTAAATCTAGAATTTCTTTTTCCCATTCTGTAGGTCCTTCATTTGATTCAATAAACTTTCTCCAATAAATACCTTTTTCATTGTCAAAAACAATAATATTATTTTCATTAGGTGCTATTATTTCATATCTATTATTTACTTTACTAGTTTCCTTAACTAAATTAAATGAATAAATTAATGATATCGAAAGAATAATAAATCCTAAAATAATTGAAGCACTAATAATAAATATGGATTTTTTATCCATTAAATTTCCCCTTTTATTTATAAATCTTTAGTTACAGATGTCTCTACTTCTGTAACTATATCCTTACTCATACGCACCCTAATATAATTTATGTCATCTATTATAAACCTATGCTTCACATTTTCACTTTTAAAGTTACATATTTTAAATATTATTTGTATAAAATATCCTAATCCAATAGCTGTTATTACAGTTCCTATTCCAATACTACCGCCTAAGAAATAACCTACTATTAATGCCCCTAATTCCATTACTCCTCTTATTAATTTTACAGATTTATTTGTTCTTTTTTGAAAAGCTATCATCATTCCATCTCTAGGTCCACTACCTAATCCACTTCCAATGTAAAGAACTAATCCAAATCCCATTAGTGTCATACCTATACATAACATTATAATTCCCATCATCATACTATTAGCTACAGGAACAAGATTACTAAATAGTATCAAATCTAAAAAAACTCCTATAAACATCATGTTTAGAACAGTTCCCCATCCTACATTTTCACCTAACATAACGTCAAGAACTACTACTATAAGACCTACACATATTGTAGCACTTCCTATTGTTATGCCAATTTTATTTGATATACCCTGATGAAGTACATCCCATGGTGACAAACCTAAGTTAGCATTTATCATGAATGCTATTGATAATGAACATACAAAAAATCCTGTAAATAATCTTATAAATTTTAATATTATTTTGCTCAACTCTTTTACCTCCCTAGATATTTGTTTTATTTTATACTTATATTAATTAACATATTTTAACATATAACTTATCATAATATAGTATAACACATAATAGAATTGATTTTGTATAAACAAAAATCCATACCTAATTAGGCATGGATTAACTTTATTAAATCATATTAATATAACAAACTGACCTGAATATCTTCTATTCTTCTATTATTTATCTTAACTAACTTAAATATTAATTTATCTAAATCTAGCTGTATATCTTCCTCTCCATTTGGTATTTCTCCTAATGTGTTTATTATATACCCACTTAAAGTATCATAGTCACCTTGCTCTATAGTAGTTCCAAACATATCATTAAAATCATTTATTGTTAAAAATCCCTTTACTATAAAATTTTTATCATCAATTTTCTTTATTCTAGATTCTTCCAGATCATATTCATCTTCAATTCCACCCATAATTTCTTCAATTAAATCTTCCATAGTTACTATACCTGAAAATCCTCCATACTCATCAATTAATAAAGCTAAATGAACTCTTTTTGATTGTAACATTTTAAATAATTCATTTGCCCTTTTGGTTTCTGGAACAAAATAAGGTTTGTGTAGAATCTTTCTTATTTCTAAGTTTTCAAAGCCTACTTTTCTAGCTTCAATTATTAAATCTTTTACATACAAGATACCTATAATATTATCTATACTTTTTTCATATACAGGTATTCTTGAATATTTCAAATCTGATAAATTGTCTAAAATACAATTTACATCATCCTCTATGTCTATAGTAAAGGTATCTTTCCTTGATGTCATTATTTCTCTTGCAATTTTGTCATTAAATTCAAAAACGCCATTAATCATTTCTTTTTCATCATATTCAATACATCCACCTTGCTGAGATTTTGATATTAAAAATAATATTTCTTCTTCTGATAAGGTCTCCTCTATATGAGAGTCTTCATTACCAGTTAGTCTTATAACGACACTAGTTGAGATTGTAAGGATTTTAATAAATGGCTTTGTAATTATAAATATAAAGTAAACTGGTATCACAGAAAACAAAGCTATTTTTTCTGATTTTCTTAACCCTATTCTCTTTGGAACAAGCCTTCCAAAAACTAGTGTAAAGTATAGAAGTATAAGGATTATACCTATCATAAAACCTTCTTGTATATAAGGAAGATTTAAATTCCTTATATCATTAGGTAAATGAGTTGATATTCCCCTTGCTACTGAGGCAATTAATAAAAATCCTGCAAGTGTGATTACTATTTGAATTGTTGATAAGAAATTACTTGGATCATCCATAAGTTTTTCAAGTAATTTAGCTCTTTTATTACCATCTTCACTTAATTTTTTTACTTTTATTTTATTTACAGAAACAATTGCCATCTCTGCTGCTACAAAAAATGCACTTATAGCTATAAATAAAGCTACTAAAATTAATTGTAAAATGATCCTATCGGGTTCTGGTTCTAATGTGTTCATTTTTCTCTCCTTAAAAAATAATTTTTATAAGTTTATCATAGATTATTATTTTGGTCAATTTAATCTATGATAAGCATTATATGTTGATTTTCTAAAAAAGTACCTCTATTCAACTGTTTTAAATTTAAATATTGTTCTTGGACCTGCCTTTTCTGCTCTTGCTACAAGCCTTTTATCTTTTTCTCTTACTCTAACATAATATCCATTCGGTGCTTTTAAAACATATTCTTTCTTATTTATTTTATAAATTCTAAACTTAGTTGCTCCCTTTTTATTAGTATCTGCAACTAAAAAATCTCTTTCATCTACTCTTACAAAATCTCCGCCTTGTATTTTTATTTTAGCTTTATTTTCATCTAGTATTATTATTTTAAATATTCCATTCTTATTAACTTTTTCTCCTGTTGCATACAAGTAATCATAGTATCCTATTACTACAAATTCATCTTCAAAAACTGATTTTATTTTAACTTTAAGTGTTTCCTTTTCATCATCATACTCTGGATATAGTGGAGGAAATTCTGGTTTCGGTTTTGGTATAAATGGTGGGTATATTGGCCCTGGTCCCCCTGGTATAAATGGTGGAAATATTATTACCCCACCCTTTGGACTTCTATTTTTTTTAATCATGCTGTCATGTTCTTTATTCATTATTTAAAGCCCCCTAGTTATTGTTAATATATTATATTTCTTTATATATTATGACAATAAATACTAAAAGTTACTTAATTCAATTGTGATTTTCTCCTACACATTGAAAATGCTTTTAAAACAATACATCCTAGTGTAAATAAAACACAAACAAGCCATGTTATCGTATCTATATATGGTATCAAAAGTAATATTTTCATTGTTAATACTCCTACTAATACTTGTAAATATTCATTTTTGTCTTTAATGATTATTTGACCTAATGTTATTCCTGATATCATCGGACATAAATACATTAATAGTACGTAAAATATTATAAATATAAGCCCTATAGGAATTCCTATAACTGTTATAAATAACAATATTGATACAATAGGTATAATTATAAACGCTCCTAATCCTACTAAAATATTTTCACCTATAGAATGTTTAACATTTTTTTCAATTTCATAAAAATATCCTCTGAAAATTACAAATAGTAACAACCCTATTATAACTGCTGTTAACATACTCATAAGAGTTGTTGCTATATTAAATGTATTTTGTTCTTTAAAACTCGTTTCAGTTACTACTTTATTATAATTTATATTGCTTGGATCAATCTTTGCATTTATAGTCGGTTCATTAGGTGATTTAATATTTACATTTCCTAATATATTAGCATTTTCTGATATAATCACATTTTCTCCATCAACATTAAGTTCGCCTTTAACATCTCCATCAATAACAATATTTTCACCTGCTAAATATAAGTCATTAGTAACGCCTTTAAAATTAATATCTTGACCTGCTGCATAAACTGCATTGCAATTTGTATTTTTTCCTATGTTAATTTCTTCTCCTGCTACAGTAATATTTTTTGTATGTTTAACATCTATATTTAAAATTTGCCCTGCTACCCTAATATTACCTGAAATTTTTTCTGACATTATTTTTATATTTTGACCACCTGAAATAACATCTCCCCCCACAATATTATTGATATTTATATCTTGGGCAAATGCATATATATCTCCTTTGACTTCATTGGTAGTATTTACTGACTCACTAAATAAAAATAGATTCGATGCGCTATTTTTACCATCAGCAAAAACAGTTATTGATAATAAAAACACCATTAATACTGTAATAATTGCTACTCGTATTTGTTTCATATTACTCCCTCCTTTTATTCACTACACTATTATACTATGTTTTTATCTATTAATAATTGTTACTATAACAAAAACCTATATGATAAAGTTATGTATTAACTCGCTTTAAAACACTTTAAATTTATCAAACCTTATAAAATTATAAAAGGCCGACTTTATCGCCGACCTTTATCTTACTATATTTAAGATTCAAATATTTCTTTTTTATTATTTGTTATTTCTTTTTGTTCTTCTTCCAATAATCCAAGTTTTTTAGCTACTAATTTAGTAGTACTTCCTTGGATTATTAGTGTAATTAGTATAGCCATAAATACTATTGATGAAATTATTTCATAATTTGGTATTTTCATAGATGCTATTATACCACATAAAGCTGCTGGTATTACTCCCGTTTCTCTAACCCACATCATAAATAGCATTTCTTTTTTATCCCATTTTGCACTTTTATCAAATCTAGTACAAACGAATACACATACAGGTCTTGCTATAAACATTAAACTAAGTACTACTAAAAGTGCTGGTCCAAAATATTTTGCTAGCATAGCTAAGTCAACTTGACTTCCCAATATTACAAATATTGCCATGCGACATATAGTACCTAAAGTTTCAGCAACATAAAAATCTGCATCATAAGATTGTTGTGATAACCATATTTTAAAGTTCTTTTTGTTTCCTGTTATTATCCCAACTATAAAGCAAGCCATATATCCACTTCCACCAAACTTTGTAGCTACTTCATAAGCTATTATTACAGAAAGTATTGATATAATAGGTGCAAAATCTTTGAATATTCCATAAGGCTGATCATTTACTAATTTTAAAAGAACGATTCCTGTAACTATACCAACTACAACACCTACTGCAATCATTATTCCTAATTCATATATATTTTCACTTAAAGAAAATTGTCCTGATAATATTATAGCTAGAACTGCTGAAGTGAGTATTGCACCTATTGCATCATTAAAAGCTGATTCACTTATAACTGTTTGCTTTACTTTGTCTTTTATTTTTACTTGATTAAATATTGGAACTAATGTTGCAGGATCTGTTGATGATATGATTGAACCAATTAATAAAGAAGTAATATATGATACTTCAAATGTTAGTCCAACTACTTTCGCCACTATAAATGTCGATATGATTACTCCTACTGTTGATAATAAAAATACAGTTACCTTTACATTTTTTAGCACTTTTAAACTTATTTCTTTTCCACCTAAATATAATATAAATGCAGAACCAAATGTTAAAATCAGCTGATTTTCAACTTGGTAGTGACTTATATCTATAAATTGTAAAAACGAAGGTCCTATTAAAATTCCTGCTATTAAAAATAATACTACATCTGGTACTTTTAATATTTCACTTAATTTACTACAAATGATACCAGTCATAGCAACTACTGCAAAAATTACTAGTAATGTGTTACTTGCTATTGTCTGAATAGAAGATTCCATATAAACATCCCCTTGTTAATTTATTTGTAAACCTTTCTAACATTATATTATATTGTTAATCTCGAATTATGTTATTTTTTGATTGTTAAATTTTTTTAACATATACTGACTTTATAATTATACTTAATCAATATTATTATATATGTTAAAATTATATATGTTAAAATTATATATGACTATAAGATTATGTTAGGAGTGGTATGTTATAAATTCAAATACTCAATGTAAAAGTAGATTATATGCTAAAGAAATTCCTATTTTTTCTTCTTTATCAGACGATGAATTAGAAGAAATATTAAATGATATAGAGCATTTTTGTTTTAAAAAAGATGATATTATATGCTTGGAAGAAGATTATTTATCTAAACTTATTATAATAAGTAATGGAACTATAAAGTTGTCAAAAACAACACATGAAGGTAAGGAACAAATAATACATATACTATCAGTAGGTGAATTTTTTGGTGAACTTAGTTTATTTAATGATAACTATATTACAAATTTCTCTGCTACTGCTGTTAATAATGTAAGTATATGTGTTATATCAAAGGAAAATATGGACAAGGTATTATCACAAAATCCTCATATAACTCTAAAGATTTTAAATGGGGTAAGTAAAAGATTAATGGAAGTTGAAAATCTTGCCACATGTCTAGCTACTAATGATATTGACCATAGAATAATATGCATGATACTTGAGTTTATAGATAAGTATGGTATTGATAAAGATGGTATACTTCAAGTTGACATTCCTTTGAATAGAGAAGGTATGGCAAATTATTGCGGAGTTACTAGAGAAACTATAAGTAGAAAACTATCTAAATTTGAACAAGATGGGCTTTTCGAATTTAAAGGAATGAAAAAATTAATTATTAAAGATTTAGATAAAATGAAAAGATTTATTGATTAATATAAAAGGGGGTAATATTTACCCCTTTTATATTTCTAATACTGTATATTTTTCAACAAACCTAGATGGATGATATGAAAGTTTAGCTTTTCTTAATCCTTCTATTCCTAAATCTTCTTCTCTATTTATGAACTCTACATCACTAAATTCATTTACTAAAAACTGCTGATTTATATATGGATACAAACCTCGTATGCTTGGATTTGCCTTTTCTATATGAATAACTGCCATATTATCATTTAACATTTCACCTATTGAAAATGCTTCTAATTTAGAATCCACATATATACCTCCGATTTTCAACTTATTTTTTAACTCATCATAATGGTTAAATAATCTTTTTATAGCTTCAAATTCATCTTTAAAACCCTCACTATCTTCGCTACCTTGCGACCACTCATTTAAAAGAACTATACACTCTTCAAATTGGTTATTTTCCTCTAATTTCTTATATTCAAATCTATTATCATATTCTTTTAAGAAATAATTTATATGGTTTCTCTTTTTTTGATTTTTCCTTCCAGCTAAAGTTCTTAGACTTTCTCCATTATATACATAGTCAAAATAATCTCTTTCTTCTATATATTCAAATTTTCGTGGATATTTTTTTTTCATAAAATCTACTATTTCCTTGGTTATAGCCCTTAAGTGAACTTTTTTCTCTTCATTTTTAAAATACGTTAATATAAAGTCTATAGCTTTAGACATATTTTCCTTAGTTGCTAGGGGTAAAACTACAAAATCACTTCCTTCGTATTCACCAGATACTATAGCGAAATCATCTTCTACATAATATACTGTATTATATACATTTTTCCACATATATAAAGTCGCAAAACAATATTCACATGCCTCATAGTCTACTAATTCAAAGTATGGTTCTAATATACTCTTTGCATTTATATCGATTGATTTAAATAAGGTGGTCTCTGCTACTGATTCAAACAAAATAATATCCTCCATTTTTTTCACTTTTTTGCTAAATATAGTTATTATAATATCACTATCCTTTAATAAAAAATGTGATGCTAATCAAATTTCACTATTCTTATATTATTAATATAAATTGTATTTGTGAGCACTTATTTTAATTTACTTGCATAAGATTATTTATACTTCTATAATTTAAATAGCTCATTAAATGAAACACTACAATTTATCTATTGTAATATAAATTAAAAATTCTTATGAGATTGAATCTTGTACTTGTTAGAAAAAGTAAATATATGAACCATAACATGAGGTACAAATAGTACCTACTTCTAACAATACTATTTATATCTCTATTTATATATTTTTATTTTATTCAATAGGCCTTTTAAAATAATGCCAGGTATTCCATACACAAACTAATTCCCAGCCATCTTTACCATAATCGTTTAGTTTTTGTATTATCTTTTCAGGTTCTTCCCATATTGATATATATTTATACTCATATTTTTTCATCAAAACTACTCCTTTAAAATCATTCTTTATTATTTTTATATTTAAAGGAGCTTAATTATATTCTATTTATTTTCTATACTAATTCATAAATCATAGGCTTTTTAAATTACTTTTTTAAAGTATAATACAAATATTCACAATGTATATTATGTGGTAGCTAGTTTAATAATAAAAAAAGAACACTAGAAATCATTGATTTCCAGTGTTCTTAAAAATTCAAAATATTATTTATATAAATCTATGCACATTTTCTTATTTTCATGCAACTTTTTAATTGTATATATTAGTCTTCCATCATAGCAACAAGTTTCTTTCTTAGTGCTAATAATATCAACCCAAAGAATATAACAGCTGCTGCTATAGTACCGAATACTTCGATATGTCCAAGTCTTTCAACGTAAGAAGCTATATATCCACCAATTATATTAGCAAAGAAACTAGCCATTAACCAAACTCCCATAAGTAAAGATGCTAATTTAGGAGGTGCCATTTTACTTACCATTGAAAGTCCTACTGGAGATAAACAAAGTTCACCAAGTGTGTGTAAGAAGTAAGTTCCAACAAGCCATATCATACTTGCTTTTACAGTTATATCGTCTCCAGCATTTCCTCTTTGTAAACAAGCTCCAACCATTAATAAGAAACCAGCTCCAAGAAGAAGCATACCAAAAGCCATTTTTACAGGTGTTGATAAATCACCACGCTTTGAACTAGCTAATTTTGTCCATATCATTGACATAATTGGTGCAAGTAAAACTATTAATACTGGGTTTAATGATTGGAACCAAGATACAGGTACTTCCATTCCAAATGCATTTCTATTTATATAATCTTGAGTATATATTGTAAGTGAACTTCCTGCTTGTTCAAATCCTGCCCAGAAGAATATTACGAAAGCTGCTAATATGAATATAACTGCAGTTCTTTCTTTTTCTTTCTTAGTAAGAGGTTTGTTTGAAACTTCACTATTTTTATCATTAGTTTTTTGTTTTGAAACTGGGTATTTACCTATGTCACCAAGATATTTATTTGATAAAGCATTAAATAATATTTGTCCTACTATCATACCTATAGCTGCTGCTAAGAAACCATACTTAAATCCATAGTGAATTATAGTTTCACCTTGTTTTTGTGCAAAAATACCTTCTGCTAAAGTACCACATACAAGTGGAGCTAAGAATGCACCTAAGTTAATTCCCATATAGAATATTGTAAATGCACCATCTCTTCTTGAATCTCCATCTGGATATAACTTACCAACTAATGTTGATATATTCGGCTTGAAGAAACCGTTACCAATTATAAGTAAGAATAACCCTAAATATAACGCTTGTTTACTTTGGCTTGCAAATAATGCTAATTGTCCAAGAGCCATTGTTATACCACCAATAGTTACTGCTTTTCTTTGTCCTAAATATTTATCAGAAAGCCATCCTCCTATTAGTGGAGTGAAGTAAACAAATCCTGTAAAATAACCATAAAGAAGTGTTGCACTTGATTTATCAAATCCTAACCCTCCGCTTACTAATTCTGTAGTTAAATACATAACTAATAAAGCTCTCATACCATAATAACTAAATCTCTCCCACATTTCCGTGAAGAATAGTAAATACAACCCAGGAGGATGTTTTACTTTTGCATCATTTGATTGTAACTTCTCTGTTGCTTGCATAATATTTTCCCTTTCTTACATGTCTAAATTTTTGAATTATTTTAATTTATTAATTTCAATTTTATTGTAGCATATATTCCCGTAAATTGCAATTAATTGTTGAAATATATGCATAATTTTAATAATTAAGAATATATGTCGAATATTGAATAATTGTAAAATAGTTATTAAGCAGCAATAATATATGCTACAATTTTGTAAAGAAATATCTTGAACTATACTTCCTATAGATTTACAATTCTAATCCTAAAAAAATACACATCAATTAAATAATTGATGTGTATTCTTGAGTACTACCTATGTCTCTACAGCAATGTGAGTCTGACCCTAAGATAATGGGAACATTATATTTTTTTATTAAATCTAAGAGATGATCGTGTATATATGGTTCTTTGCAATATTTCTTTCTTATTCCCGATACATTAAAATCAACTTCATATTTATTTTTCTTTATTAACATTACTACTTCTTCTAATCGTTCATTTCCTTTGTAGTCATATGGAAAAACTTTATTAAACTTTCTTACTAAATTTAAATGACCTATTCTCTTGGGCTTATATTCACCTAGATCACTGTTTATGGCTAATTTTAAAGTTTCATAATATTTATTGTAAACATCTTTTGTACTTCCTAATAAATTAATCATTTTTTCAAATTCTGATGGGCTAAAATCCATACAATAGTATTTATCTTTAATTTTTATCATGTGAACAGATAGTATTGAATCTTCTATATATTTTCCATATTTATTTAACATCTCTTTTATTTCATTTTCGTAGCCTTCTATATAATCTACTTCTACCCCTACATTTATCTTTATTTTATTTTTATATTTGTCTTTTAGCCTGTATAGTTCATTAAAATAGTCTAATATTACTCCTTCGTCCATCCCACTATCTTGATTTGGAGAAGGATCTATAAAATTATTTGGTAAAGGTAAATGTTCTGTAAATGTTATTTCTTTTAAACGTGTGTTAATCGCTTTGTTTATATAATCTTCAAATGTATCGTCACTTCCATGTGGACAATATGGCGAGTGTATATGTCCATCTCTCATAAAATCTTTGCCTCCCTTTTTGATAACAATCCTATAAATATGAATATGTTAAACTTTAATTTTATTTAAATCTATGTTAAATTGAAATTTTTTATATAGTAACATTTATATTCAAAAAAAGCCACATCACAGCACAAAATTTCTAAGTTACAATACTATAGTTAGATTTAAAAACAAAAAATTTGTTAATGTTGCAGTCATATTTCCAAATATTTTCAAATAGCATTTCATAAA
This sequence comes from Romboutsia sp., assembly GCF_035470145.1. Taxonomy (GTDB): domain Bacteria; phylum Bacillota; class Clostridia; order Peptostreptococcales; family Peptostreptococcaceae; genus Romboutsia_D. The sequence goes on along the minus strand of NZ_DATIRC010000206.1, from coordinate 2,841 downwards.
ATTTGTATAATTTAGTAACTCTTTAAATAGTTAATTAATATATTATAATTAGCTAATATATTATAGGTGAATATATATATTAGTTAATTAATTATAATATTTGAGGTGATATCATGACGTACTATTCCACAACAAAAAATCGTTGTAATACAACAAAATGTTGTTGTGATGAAATAAAAGATTATTGTGATACAACAAAAGATTGTTATTATGAAATAAAATTTGGTAATGAAAATTTAGATACCCTTTCTATTATGAACAGTCTCTTAAAATTTAAAAACAAAAAAATCCAAATAATAACACAAGCTACGCCTCCTGCTGGTAAACCGCCTAATATTACTGGTACACTAATATATGTTGACAAAAAAATTCTTAAATTACGTCTTAAGTCTGAGTCTGATGGTTCAATTAAAGAAGGTATCTATTTTCTAAAATCAATTTTAGGATTTATTCCTTTGGGTGAAGAAGATTCTGGTGGGTGTGAAAAAGAAACAAATCCTCTTACCTCTGCATTTTCTGAATCCATAGGCAAACGTGTTAATCTTCTAGTATCAAGTAGTTCTTCAACATCTAGTGGAACTAATGTAACCGGTACTGTACTAGAAGTAACTAATGATTTTTTAAAGATACAACTTGATCAGACTACTGCTACAACTAATCCACTTATCGCAACCTATCCATTAACTCAAATTGTTGGCATAGTTGACCTTACATCTAGCAAAACACCTAAAGGCAACAGTTCTAAGGGTAAAGGTTCTAAAGGTAAGGGCTCTAGCAGCCACCATAGTTCTGAAAGTGAAACATCTAAAGGTGAAATCACAGTTCAAGTTACTGTTAATTGGATTGGTGACACAATCCATCCTGATGAAGTAAATATTAAATTTATTAGAGATGATATAGCAACAACAATACGTACAATTAATCAAATTGCAACATTTAGTACAAAACCAACTGGAGATTTAATTATTCAAGGAGAAAGTATCCCTGGTTTTATTGTACCTATTAAAGAAATTAAAATAACGCCTAGCTTACCTTTTGTTTACGAAACACTTACCTATAGTGCTTCTACAATACCTGTTACTGGTATCACTCTTTCACCGACTACTTTATCACTTTTACCTACAGATACATCTAAATTAACTGCTACTGTTCTTCCTCTTAATGCCAGTAACCAAGTAGTAACTTGGGAGTCTGATAATCCAACTGTTGCTAATGTTGATTTTAGTGGCGTTGTAACTGCATATCAACAAGGTATTGCTACTATTAGTGCTATGACTGCAGAAAGTTATTATACTGCTACTACATCTGTAACTGTAGCAGCCATACAAAGTATTATATCTCCACCTTCAATTTCAGCTGTTTTAGGTGAAGTTGTTATACTTCCTAGTAATGTAAGTGCTCTTTTAAGTAACGGCTCTATTATATCTTTACCTGTTACTTGGATGTATAATGAAATTTCTGTTGGATCTATATTTACTATTGAATCTGATTCAACACTTACCATTTATACTCTAATCGGAACTTTAGACAAAACAGATCTTACTACCACTTTAAACATTAATGTTGATACTAGTTCTCCAATAGCTATACCTGTTACTGGATTAACTTTAAATACTATTTCAACTTCTATTTATGTTGGTTCTAGTATAGATATTGAACCTATTATCACTCCGGATAATGCTACTACAAAAGATGTACTTTGGTCATCATTAGATAATTCTATTGCAACTGTTGATAATAATGGAACTGTAACTGGTGTTGCTCCAGGTCTTACTGTCATAACAGCTACAACTGTAGATGGAAACTTTGAAGCTAGCTGTCAAGTTTCTGTATCTTCTGTTCCTGAAATTGATCTTATTTATTCGATACAAACTGTATATGATACACGTGAAGAGGTTGTTATTAATATAGAAAATCTTGTAGCTGCTCGTGTACTAGAGGATACTATTTACTATATTAAAGTAGAACAAACTGGTAGCTCTCCACTTCTTGGAAGTGGACAGATAACACTTACACAAGATAGCTCTGAATTTAACCTTTATGCATTTACAAACTTTAGTCTTTCTGATAATTTTAATAATGAATATTTCGTATTTATGAGTACTGACTCTACTTTCCCAAAATCTGATGAACAAACACTTTCCACTAATTTCAAAATTGAGCCTGCAGTACCAACTGTTCCTACTGATAATATTCAGGTTGACTTGTCTATAATAGATGGTCCTATCAAGAACCCTTCAGGTATTACTTTTATTCTTGCTAGAGAAATTGATAAAGATATTGCAGATATTACATGGCAAGACTATGCAATTGATCCAACTGTAAATCTTAGTGAAGTTCAATTTACAGATGAGGTTAAATTAAAAGGTAAAACTAACTCAAGAGGCATCGTAGAGTGGGAAACACCTAAAGAACCACTTAAACTTGGAGGATATGTTTTATTAGAAGTTACACCAGATGGTTATATAGATAACCTTAATCTTGTTAATCCAGAATCTAGTGATGGTGAACTAATTAAAGTTGTTCAGCTAACACGTGATGATATAATTATTCGCCATATTATTAATACTTTTATTGGATAAAATAATCGTAAATAATCTCTTACTTTTCGTTATTTGGGATATAACAGTTATTAAGATCTAAAATATATAACATTAATAAAAAACTTACACCCCTAAGATTGTTAATCTTAAGGATGTAAGTTTTTATCTTTCTACCATCTAAAATAGAAAAAGCATCAATTTCATTAATGTTTTATTTCACCTCTTCAAGACAACCACTTAACAAGTTCCATATTTTAGGATTTTGTTTTTTAAAGTTTACTGGCTTTAGACTTTTGTT
>NZ_DATIRC010000205.1:0-1504 GCF_035470145.1 Romboutsia sp. | reverse complement strand
AGATCAGGAATAGTATCAATGGTAGCAATAACAGTCTCAATACCTCGATAATAGAATACTGTTCCAATACTAACTCTAGCTGAAAGAATATTGCCTGTACTACCAATCTGAATGATGCTCCTAATCATAATGGATGTTGTATGTTTACTAGAAAGACCATGAATAAGTATATGCCTGTATAGTGTAATGGATGATGCCTCCTACAGTGTTACAAGATCAAAGTATGCTAAATAGACAATACCAAGTAAAGATAGAATAGCACCTCATGCATTTAACACTGACTGGTTTAGTTTAGGAATAGTTTAGGTTTAGTTTATCCTTCTTCATTTAGTTGCAATAGTTCGATTAACACCACATATACTAGACACCTTTTAGATTGTAATGCATTAAGTACGAAAGGAACAATAACCAACTCAATGACACTGATACTACATAGCCTCCATATTTGATTGACATTTAGTAATACCATAGCGAGGATAAGTGTTAGTGACAATATTCTAAGGACAATGAACATAGTTTCCAATACCTGATCCTAATACCATTCTTTCATGATAACAAGCTAGTAAGACCACTACACCTGAGAAATCATGACAATAATACAACAGAACGATAATCTTCCAAACTCATTAGAACTCAGTGTGTTAATACAGATGCTATACCTCATCCAGTCAATACTAAAACTAGCATGTAAATAGGAAACCAGTTCAATACTCTAAGGCAGAATAACACTACTTCGAATACAGGTCATATATGTTTCAAATACACCACTACAGTATACTTAGCCAATATCTTGTAACACCTCATATACTTTTAGCGTGTAGAATAGGCAATAGAACCTGATACCATGAGGACCTGATCATACAAGAATGCAATCCAACTGCAATACCACGATAACTATTCCAATAATACCTCATCCTGTTCTAGCTAGAATATGACAACTGAATGATTCCAAATATAAAGTCCTAATAACAATCTCAATAGCCAATATACTTCACATACAAGATACAATATCCTGCTAAATATAAAACATACTAGTATTCCAATATTAATGTTGTAGTTACAGTGGTAAATAATTCCTACAAGACCATGAATAAGTATATGCCTGTATAGTGTAATGGATGATGCCTCCTACAGTGTTACTAGATCAAAGTATGCTAAATAGACAATACCAAGTAAAGATAGAATAGCACCTCATGCATTTAACACTGACTGGTTTAGTTTAGGAATAGTTTAGGTTTAGTTTATGTGGCTTATATTTGATATCAACTAAGTCTTGTATTACCAGAATGTATGTGTATTCGAGGTGAGTTTATCGTTCAATAGGCTAGTTACCATTCTATACCATTCATATTCCAAAGGCTAGTGTTATTCTTCCTCCTGTATTATATTCCAACTGAATTCATGTATTGCAATTCTAAGGTTTACATTCAATAATTAGTGTGTTGTCAAATATAGCATTTAAATCATGACTGTACTAGTATTCTAGCCACTATCTTCCATCATA
>NZ_DATIRC010000204.1:0-1962 GCF_035470145.1 Romboutsia sp. | reverse complement strand
TAATATATGTATATTCGAGGGAAGGTGTCTAAATTACAAATTATTCAACTGATTCTTTTTTTGATTCAACAGTACCTATAGCCCATTTTTCAAATGGAACTTTATTTCTGTTTGGACCTAATTCTAATACTATAAAGTCTTCTTCAACTTTTGCAACATTAGCTATTATTCCACCTATAGTAGTTACTTTATCTCCAACTGCTATATTTTGTCTCATTTCTTTTAATTGCTTATCTTTTTTCTTTTGAGGTCTTATTAATAGGAAGTAAAATACTCCAAATACAGCTGCCCACATTACTATCCCCATTATCATCTGTTGTGTGTTTCCCATGATTTTCACTCCTTTGAAAATTATAGTTTATATATTCACTCTTACTATAATTATTATATATTAAAATAATTATAATTAATAGTAAAAATTCTATAATTCATATCCATAGTTTTTGAAGAATTCAGCTTTAAAGTCTAATAATCTATCTTCCATTATAGCTTGTCTTACTTGCTTCATTAAGTCTAGTAAGAAGTGTAGGTTATGAGTAGTTATTAATCTTGAAGCTAATATTTCATTTGCTTTAACTAAATGTCTTATATATGCTCTTGAGTAATTTCTACAACAGTAGCAATTACAGTTAGGATCTAATGGCGTAAAATCTCTAGCGTATGATGCATTTCTAACTACTACCTTACCAACACTTGTCATAGCTGTACCGTTTCTTGCTATACGAGTAGGTAATACGCAGTCAAACATATCTATTCCTCTTATAACACCTTCTAATAAGTCATCAGGACTTCCAACGCCCATTAGGTATCTTGGCTTATTTTCTGGCATTAAAGGTACTGTATAATCTAATACTTCATACATTAACTGCTTTGGCTCTCCAACACTAAGTCCACCTACTGCATATCCTGGTAAATCTAATTCTAATATTTCTTTAGCTGATTGTTCTCTTAAGTCTTTGTACATTCCACCTTGGATTATACCAAATAAAGCTTGCTTTTCAGTGTTTTTATGAGCTTCTTTACATCTCTTTAACCATCTTGTCGTTCTTTCTAAAGAATTTTTAACGTATTCTCTATCTGCTGGGTATGGAGCACATTCATCAAATGCCATCATTATATCTGAACCTAATGCATTTTGTATTTCCATAGCTTTTTCAGGACTTATAAAGTGCTTAGAACCATCTATATGAGATCTAAAGTTAACACCTTCTTCAGTTATCTTTCTAAGTGGCCCAAGACTAAATACTTGGAATCCACCACTATCTGTAAGTATAGGCTTATCCCAGTTCATAAATTTATGAAGCCCTCCAGCTTCTTTAACTAAATCATATCCTGGTCTCATGTATAAATGATAAGTATTACTTAATATTATTTGAGAACCTATTTCTTTTAATTCTTCTGGAGTCATTGATTTTACTGTTGCTTGAGTTCCAACAGGCATAAATATAGGTGTCTCTATAACTCCATGTGGAGTATGTAATCTTCCTAATCTTGCTCCACTTTGTTTACATGTTTTTATAAGTTCATATCTTATTGCACTCATGTTTTGTCTCCTTATATCTAATGTTTTAATTTTCATTATTGTACTTTTTTCTATCTATACGATTCACATTTATTACATTCTTGTTCATCTTCACAACCTTTGTAATGTATACTTGTTACACTCATATTGCTATTATCATTTATTACTAAGTATTTTCTAATTGCAAATATACCAGCTATAGCTATTACTCCAATTAAAACATCTACCATACCTTCACTTTTGGGAAGCAGTAACATCTTTCTTGCTATTGCATATAATAGCACTTCTAAAAGCGCTCCTGGTATATGGAGAGACAGCATTACTACAAGCTCTACTCCTATTACTAAAAGTAGAATCTGCCCTAACATATCATTAAGCTGACTATATTGAATAGGTGTCTGGAATTCAACTATGTATTCTTTCCATATCATTCTTAAGAC
>NZ_DATIRC010000203.1:0-12402 GCF_035470145.1 Romboutsia sp. | reverse complement strand
GTTATTAGACATATTTAAATCTAATCCTTACCTTATTAAAAATATAGGAATAGAAAGTGTTGATGAAATAGAAAAAATAATTTTAACTTCAGCTACAGAGCTTGAATTTTGGGTAAAAACTCCTAATGATAAAGCTGACCTCGAAAAACTTTCTACTTCCCAAACACTAAAAGAACAATACTGGAAAAAAACTATAGGAATAGTTAGAACTGCTCTTGAAAAAACTCTTATATTAATGCAAGAATATGGACTAGAACCTGAAATGGGCCATAAAGAAGTTGGAGGAATAACTAGTAAAATCGGAATAAACGGAAAATCAAATTATGTAATGGAGCAGCTTGAGATAGATTGGAAATACGATACAGCTCTTCAATCAGCAGATAACGAAATTATAGTAAGAGAATTAATCGAAGATATATTTAGAAGCTATGGTCTTGAAGTAACATTTGAGGCAAAACCACTTGAAGGAGTTGCTGGTAATGGTGAGCATACTCACGTTGGAGTTGCAGTTAAGCTAAAAGATGGTAAAGTAAAGAATCTATTCTCACCTTCTGATATGAAAAAAGATTATCTAAGTGAAATTGGATATGGAGCTTTAATGGGAATTCTTAAAAACTATGAAGTTATAAATCCATTTATTACTTCATCAAATGATTCATTTAATAGACTAAAACCAGGATTTGAAGCTCCAGTATGTATAGTTACATCTCTAGGAACTGACGTAAATACACCTTCTAGAAATAGATCTATTCTAGCAGGACTTGTTAGAGATATTGATAATCCACTAGCTACTAGATTCGAAGTTAGATCACCTAACCCATTTTCAAACACCTATTTAGTTTTAACTACTATTTACCAAGGAATGCTAGATGGAATTAAAGCAGTTAGTGATAGTAATAAAACTACAAAAGAACTTGAAAAAGAAATTTCTAAAAATGCTGGAGATAAAAGCTTTTATCTAGAACGCGATAGAGCCTATCGAAGTGAAGATGATGTATTTGAGCATTATACAGAATCTGAGCGAAATGCTATATTCGCAAAACCTCCTTCAACAGTTTGGGAAAATATCAAAAACCTTATAGAATATAAAGATAAAAGGAAAGTTCTATTAGATGATAATGTATTAACTGATAAAATAATTGACTCATTTATCGCTAGTACTTTAGATAAGTGGATAACTGAAATCAAAGGAAGATTACTAAATGATAATATTGACTTTATAAGAGAATGTAAAAAGCTTCATGATTCTAACGAATCTACTGATATTGATGTAGTTAGATGGGAAAAAATTAATAGCCTAAGACTATATCTTATGAAAAATAGTCTTGATAATAAATGTCTATTTACAAGACTTAAAGAGGCTCTAGATAATAAAGACTTTGACCTTGCTTCCTTACTTCAGCTTGAAATGAATGAAAAAATAAAAGAACTTAGAACCCTTTATACTCGTTATAAAAGAAACTTATTCTAAAAATAGATGCAGAAATTTCTTACTCTCAGAGCGTAGACTTTTTCTACACTCTGAAAAGAGTACCCACATGGGTACTCTTTTATTTTTGATATTAAATATTACTTTTCGTTTAACTTAGCTAAAACTTCTTCTAAATTTAATCCGTGTATTTCACAAGCTTGCTCTAAACTTTCCATTTGTGCTGATGGGCATCCTATACATCCCATTCCAAAGCTCATAAGTATTTGAGCTGCATTTGGATTTATTTTTATTATATCTGCTATTATAGTATCCTTTGTTATCATATTATAAACACTCCTTTAAATTTGATATTTTTAATACATCTTTTCTAAATGTATCTATATTTATTCTATCTATAAAATCACCAAGCTTTTCACCCATTTGGGCATGTTCATTGTAATATTCTAATATTACTTTAACTAAATTATAAGCTTCTTCTTCAGATAGTCCTTTAGTTATTATATCCGCACTTCTTGGATAAAACCCTGCACTTCCTCCTGCAGTTATAAAAAACTTACCATCTATATCTACTAATACCCCAACATCCTTTGAATAAACACTTGTACATGCATTTCTACATCCTGCCACACCTATTTTTGTTCTGTTAGGTAGTGCCATTCCGTGGAAGTTTTTACTTATCTTCATACCTATTCCTATAGTTGGATATTTTGAACGCTTACAATAATTCGATGGGCACATCTCAACATTTTTTACTGAATATTGGTTTTTAACAGCAGGTTCCATTCCTAATTCATCCCATATAGTTTTTAAATCTTCTTCTTTAAGGTTTGTTATAAGTATTCTTTGACCTGATGTTAACTTTAATACACCATTATATTTTTTAGCTACTTCTGCTATTTTTATAAGCGTTTCTGGAAGTACAAATCCTCCTGGTATATGTGGAGTTATTGCATAAGTTCTTTTTCCATCTTTAATCTTTTGCAAATTTCCGTAATTGCTCATTTAAACTATCCCTTTCTTATTTTGTTAATAGCAACACCTTCATTTTTTTCCTTTTCATATATATATTTAGTACTTAAATTTTCTATAAATGTTTTTACCCATAAGTCTCTAAGTTCATACATATATTCTAAGTTTGCTTTTCCTAATTCATAGTTAGCTTTGTGTATACATCCATGTTGTTCATAAACTAAGTAGTCTTCATTTCTCTGTGTTACAGAGTTTGCTCTATCACAAGGCATTCCTGATAGTATATAGTTATTTAATGATATATATACATTTTCTGGCGAATCAATTTTATTATTTTCATTCTTTACACATTCTTTTGCTTGATTTACATATGCACTTTGCGTTATTGTTTTACTTTCTTGTTTATACATATCATAATATTTAGTTATTATATACGCACTTCTACTTTCCACTTCTTTTATTCTTTCTTGTAACCATCCATGTATATTGTCTACATCTATTAAATTTTCTAATGGTTTATCTTCTATATAATTTCCATATAAGCTTATTGCTTGCTTTTGTACTTTTAAAGCTTCTTCATTGTAATTATCTATGTGTAATTTCACTATATTTTCTTCTAAATCTTGTGCTAATTTTATTTTATTAAAAAGCCACGTGTGTATTGGTGCTAAAAATTTACTCATTTTCTATTCTCCTTTATTGTCTTAATATAATTTTATTATGTCCTGAAATTTTCTGAAAATCTTTGTTATATTTACAATTCACAAAGCACTTTTTATCACACTGTAATTCTATTTACTAAATGTTTCATGTATGCCTTATATCTATATTATATATATTTTTATTTAATTAACCTGTAACACTCGTTACACATTTATAATTAACATATTCTATGCAATTTATTTATGTCTTTATTTTTCACTTTAATTTCTTCTATTTTAGCTATAGAAAGATGGTTATGTTTTAAATTATATATAAATGGCCTAAACTCAACTCCTTGTACTATAACTTTTACTATAATATGCTTTCCTTTCATTTTATTATAAACCACTCTTTTTATTTTTTATTTTACTAATGAAAAATTGGCTAAGTTCATTTATTCCTTTTTCCTGCCTACATGATACTTCAAATACTTTTATATCTTTATTTAAACAATATATATCTTTATAAAACTCTTTAATATTAAAATCCGTAAGCTCTATCATATCAATTTTATTTAATATAACAACAGAAGCTTTTTGAAATATTGAAGGATACTTAAGTGGCTTATCATTCCCTTCTGTTACACTCATAACAACAACTTTCATATCTTCGCTTAAATAATAAGAGGCTGGACAAACTAAATTTCCTATATTTTCTATAACTAAAAAATTTAATTCTTTCATATCTATATGGTTTAAAGATTTTTCTATCATAGATGCATCTAAATGGCATCCTCCTCCAGTGTTAACTTGAATTACTTCAATTCCATGACTTTCTATTCGTTTTGCATCTTTGGCAGTATACAAGTCCCCTTCTATAACAGCCATTTTTAATTCTTTTTTTATATTCTTTATTATTTTTTCAAGTATTGATGTTTTACCAGCACCAGGAGATCCTAATAAATTTATAGTAAATATTTTTTTATCATCAAAAATTATTTTATTTCTTTTCGCTATCTCATTATTATTTTTTAATATATCTTTTTCTATCATTATCTGTTTCATAAGTTACTCCCCCTCTATTCTTGATAGTATAAGTTCATACCCTGATGTTATGTTATTACTATACTTATTACATTTTGGACAAGTTTTATTCATAAAATCTATAGAAAATTCCTCTTTACAATGTTTACAATAGGCCTTTGCATCTACCTTATCTATAATAAGTTTTGCACTATCACATATTGTATTTTTGCTTAAAGATTCAAAGGCAAATATAAGTGAATCTTCTTGAACACAAGTAAATTCACCTACTTTTAATATAATTTTATCAACTAATTTTATATTAGCTTCTTGGCTATGTTTTTCTACCATTTTTATAGTGTCGTATACAATTGATACTTCATGCATTTTACTCACCCAACTTCTTCTCTTTTAACCTATCTTTTATTTGATTAAATACTTCATTGCAGATACAATTAAACCTCTCACTCAAACAATTTGATAATTTTAATGAATAATCAACTACATCTACTTCTATACCTATTAAACATCCTTTTACTTCTCTATAATTCATACGAAGTATCTTTAAAAGACTTTCTTCATGTTGTGTACTTAAATCTCCCACAAATTTATCACACTCTTTAAAATCAAAGACTGTAATGCTCCCTGGCTCAATCCCAAGATAAGTACTATCAATTATTATTACAAAATCTTCTTTTTCAATATTTATTAAACAATACATAAAATCTGTTTCACCTATTATAACTTCTATATCTTCACTAAGGCTTTTTATTTCATCTTTTATTTTATCTACAACTTTAACTCCAACACCGTCATCACATAAAAGTATATTTCCTATTGCAAAGACTTTAATCATACTATCTTTATAGTAAAAGGAGAATGTTTATCACTAGTTATATGAGCTGCACAAGTAAGACATGGATCAAATGATCTTGCTATTCTTCCTATTTCAACTGGATTTTTAACATCTTGTATATCAATTCCAATAAGTGATTTTTCTAAAACTCCCTTTACGCCATTGCCATCCATAGGTGATAAATTCCATGCTGATGGAGTTATCATTGTATAATTTTTTATAACCTTATTTTCAATAGATATCCAATGACCTAATGCTCCTCTTGAAGCACCTGTAAGACCTACTCCTTCTGCTTTGTCTGGCATCTCATATTGTTCTTGTTTTGCTTTTCCTAATTTTACAATAGTTAAAAGTTGTTCTAAAATTTCACAGATCTTTTTTACTTCTAATGCTCTTGCTACTATTCTATCCATTGTAGAAATTCTATTATTATAATTTCCACTTAAAATCATTCTTGCTAATGGCCCAACTTCTATAGGCTTTCCATCATATCTAGGTGCTGTAACCCAACTATAAGCATTATCTTTATAAGGATTTGGACTTGGTGGTTGGTCTGTTGGATTTAATACTTCATTATTTGCATTAAACCAAGCATGAGTTACACAATCTGTTATTTTACTTATATCTACTTTAGATTTGACATTATCTATTAATATAGCTGAGTCACTGTACCTCATTGAGGAATCTTTATAATTATCAAATAAACCATAATCCATTAAATTTCCATATCCTATACCATTTTTGAAATAATCACTATAATAATTAGATATGTTATATACATCCTCAATTAAATTATTGCTTATAAATTCTTTTATTTCACTTAACAATGATTTTACTTCCTGAAACTTTTTTATATTCATATCAGTAGTTGTTCCATCTACAAATATTCCATGATTATGTGGTACTTTTCCTCCAAGCACTGCTAATGCTCTATGAGCATTGCTACTTTGAAAAAGGGATTTTTCATAATCTTTGCTTATTTTATCATTTATGTTTTTGGGTAATCTAAAATCGCTTTTATAATCTTTATAAATTGGATTTATATTTGGTAGGTCTACATAATCTGGTATGCTAAATTGATAAAAGTGCCTCAAATGATTTTGTAAAAATTCAAAACCATTAGTTATTTCTCTTATGATTCTTCCATTCTCATCTGGAACAATATTTAGTGCTTGCTCTAGTGCAAGAGTTGAAGCAAGAGTATGGTGAGTTGAACAAATACCACATACTCTTGATGTTAATCTTATTGCATCAAGTGGAAATCTTCCCTGAAGCATTTTCTCAAATCCTCTAAACTGCATTCCACTACATTTTGCATCTATTACTTTATTATCTTCTACCTCTACTTCTATTTCTAAAAACCCACTTACTCTTGTAACTGGATCTATAACAATCTTTGCCATAACATCACCTCCTAATATCTAACAGTTGGTTGCATAGTATCTGGAAATCCTTGTGCAGCACAACCTATACAAGTTGTATTGTTTCCTATAGGCCAATTGTCTGTGTTATTCCACCTTCCTATAGGGCAATATGTTTTTGTAACAGGACCTCTACAACCTAACTTAAACATACATTCCGGCTCTCCAAATTTTTCTGCAAATTGCTTGTTATCAAAATAACTTCTACGAGGGCAATTGTCATGAATGGTATACCCATAAAACACTATAGGTCTACCATCTTCATCTAGCTCAGGTTCTCCAAAGTATATAAGATTCGCCACTGTAGCTGTTACTGTACTTGGAATAGCAGGGCATCCAGGAATTTTTATAATTTTTTTATTTAACAAATCTAAAAAATCAGAAACTCCAATACCTAATGAAATATTTGGGTTTGCAGCTGTTGGGCCACCATAAGATGCACAAGTTCCAACAGATATAATATACTTAGCATATTTTGCTGCAATACTTACAGCTTCCATAGCTGTTATTGATTTTCCTTTATATTTAGCAATTACATTAAATAATCCATTGTCTTTAATAGGTATTGCACCATCAACTAAAAGTATAAATTCAGATTTTAAAGTTTCTAAAAATTGTTCATATGCTCTTTCTCCTTCAGATGCCATTAAGCTGTTACTATATTTTAAATTCACCATTTCTTTTAAAAAATACATAACATCAGGATCTCTTGCATTGAGGAATGAAATTATCTCTCCTGCACACCCTGATGTTTCCAGCCATATAACATTAATTTTTTTAACGTTATTATCTTTTATTTCTTCTATCGTTCTTTCTATTAAAGAAATTGTAATACCATCCTTATCTTTCAACGCACATCTCTTCTTTTTCAAATTTTATCACCTCACTCTTTCAACTTACCTACTACTGGTAAATCCTTAATAAAGTTAAGTTTAGAATTGTGACAATATGTAAATTCTTTTGTATAATCCTTTCCAGCTACTAATCCAGCATGAGTTCCGCCTCCCCACGATGCTTCATAGCTAACATCATATACAACTCCATTTATTGCAATATAAGCATCTTTTCCCTTGCTTCCATCATATTGAGCTAATTCTTCTAAAGTAAATTCTCTGTCTGTAGTTTTTTCACTATTATTTTTCTGATTTTGTAATTCTTCTAATTGCCTTTTTAGATATGTTAGTTGATTTTTATAATAATGTTTTTGATGTGGATGTATACTATAATATATAATATTTTCTGTATATTTTATCATGTATTTAAGTTGGTTAATTCTTAAGTCTCTTTGACTTGTCATAATAATACCTCCTTGCTGATTTACCAAAATTCAAAATAAACCATCGATAATATATATGATTAAGCATTATAAAATAAAACAAATAGACTACCAAAATTTGATAGCCTATTTGTTTTATATATAAATTTCATAAAATATTAAAAAACCATATTGTAATATCTATCTATCTTTTTTTCTAATTCTTCAACACTAATATATCTAGCTTCCCTTATTGTTTCTTTATGATCTACATAAACAAGTATTCCTGGTATAGTAAAAATACTATACTCTGCTGCTATTTCTAATGATTTTTCAGTTTTTATTTCTATACTATTTATCTTTGGATATCTTTTTAAAATATCTTCAGCCTTTGCTTTTATAACACTGCATACACCACAATTTTCCCCACTAAAATATATTAGTGCCATGTCGGATTTATTTATTAATTCTTTTATTTCTTCTTTATCATTAGTTATTCTCATAACGTTCTCCTGTTAATTTTATAATACCTATACTTTTATTGAAGTATATATATCAGAAAATTCTATATCAATATTTTCTACATATTTATTGTACTTAAAAGTTTTTTTCTCACATTCTTTTTCTTCACACATACTTATAGGTATCTTTATTACAAATTCACTACCTTCATCTTTTTCACTATATGCGCTTATAGTTCCGTTATGTAAATTAACTAATGACTTAACTATTGATAGCCCTATACCACTACCTTCACTTAACTTTGTTATTCTATTATTAACTTGCTTAAATAATTTAAATACATCATCTAGCTTATCTTTTGGTATACCAATACCACTATCTTTTACTTTTATATATAAATCTTCTTCTTCAAAATTTAAACTAACTTCTATTTTCCCATTTTCCTTATTATATTTAATAGCATTAGAAAGTAGGTTAAGCATTATTCTATCCATTTTTTCTAAATCAAAAGCCATAATTTTTTCTTCTAAATTAGTATCAAATATTAATTCTATATTTTCCTCATTTGCATAATACTGCACTGATTCACACATATTTTCAATAAACTCAAATATATTATAATTTTGTGGCATATAATCTAAACAACCTGAACTAAGCCTTGTACTATCTATTAAATTATTTACCATTTTTAAAATTCTATATCCATTTTGCTTAATTAGCTTAGTATAAGTGCTATATTTTTCAATACTTTCTCCTTTATCTATCATATATTCAATTAATTGAATTGAACTGAAAATCAGGTTTAGAGGCGTTTTAAATTCATGAGACAAGTTAGCAAAAAACTCCATTCTAAGTCTCTCAAATTCAAGTTCAGCTTCTTTTCTATGAGATATATCTCTAGATATACCTAATACTCCGCCTACCATTTGATTTCTATCTAAAAAAGGTACCTTTATTGTTTCAAAATATTTAACTCTTCCATCACTACATATCTCTGAACTATTTGATATTGAAGATTTTTTTGATAATAGTATCTCTTTTTCTTCATTTTCATATTTTTTTATTTTCTTAATTGGTGTATTTATATCTTTCTCTGTCTTTCCTATAATATCTTCTTTTCTTAAATTTCTACTTTCTGCAAAAACTTTATTACAGTGTCTAAACATTCCCTTACAATCTTTAAAAAATATACTATCTGGTATAGTGTCGCTTATCAAATGTAACATGTTCGCATCAGATATCTTATCATTTCTATACTCATTGTCACTTAATGCATCTGTAAAAGTTCCTACTGTTCCTACTATATCACCTTTATCATCTTTCACCACATGACTTAATGCATCATAACACCTTTTGTTATAAAACATTACAGAATCTATATACTCTTTTTCTCCATTTAATAATTTTTTATTATCATCAACAAATATATTAGCTAATTCCTCTGGAAATATTTCAAAATCAGTTTTCCCTATCATATTCTCAGGTGTAGCATTTGGATATTCTTCTAACCCCTTGTTCATATATATATATCTACCTAATGTATCTTTAAACCATAAATACATTTCCATTTTATCTAATAAAATCTGAATATTTTTATCTATCTCTATTTTTTTAGTAAACCAAATCACATAAATATTATTGTCTATTTGAATTACATCTATTTGATAAAAAGCTCCTAGTATTTCTACAAAATC
The DNA here is from genome assembly GCF_035470145.1 of Romboutsia sp. Classification (GTDB taxonomy): domain Bacteria; phylum Bacillota; class Clostridia; order Peptostreptococcales; family Peptostreptococcaceae; genus Romboutsia_D. Next base: position 2,649 of record NZ_DATIRC010000203.1, on the reverse strand, counting down.
TACTAATGTAATTTTCTTATTTCCATCAGTGTTTTCCATTGTTGCATATAGCTTTATATATTTTTTCATATCCAAATTGTATTGATAAATTTCCCTAATTTGCTTATTACTTACCTCTAGTAATTTATTATTACAGCCTAAAATACTCATACTATGTGTTTTATTATTTTCATATCCTTCTAAACTAACCCACATGCATGGTACAGGACTTTCTAAAATTATATTTAAATACTCTTCTTTCCCCAGCATAATTCCTCCTAATTGTCCCTACATTATATATATATATTATATTATATATAATACGAAAATGGAATTTTTTATGATAAATTGTCATAATTTTATGAATTACAATGTTTTATAATAAATCAGGCTAAAGAAATTAAATACGTTTTATACTATAAAGGACTGTAGATAAATATTTTTCATTTATCTACAGTCCTTATATATTTTCAAATATTTTGTTTATTGGTTACTTTATTTAGTAAAATAATTTTCTATGTTCTTTAGAAACTCATCTTTATCTTTTTCATTATCATTTGCTAAATTATTATTTATCCATTTGAAGTTACTCATACCAGCAACATTTAAAGTTGCTTTTATAATAGTTTCTTCAATAGGATTTCCAAGCTCATTTTTAATATAATCTGTATCTGACTCTGATGTAGTTATACAAAGTCCACTCTTTATATTATTTAAAAGCCCCTTAGGTCTATTATTTTCGTCTGTAAATGCAAACTCTTTTATGAATACTTTATCAAAAAATCCTTTAAGTATCGCAGGAACATTATTCCACCATATCGGGAATATTAGTATTAATTCGTCGCTTTGTTTAAGTATATCTTGATATTTTATTACTAAATCATCATCACTTTTTCCTTGTGCATAAAGCTTTACTTCTTTATCATTCATTACAGGATTAAATTTATCTTTATACAAATCAATTACTTCATATGATTTTTGTTTTTTATTAAGTCCTTCAACTGCTTTATCCATTATACTTTTACTAAAAGAATTCTCATTTGGATTTGATACTATTATTGTAGTTTTCATAATCATATTTCCTTTCATTTATATACTTATTAACAAGATACTTTTAGTATAAATAATATTGTGCTTTTATATTCATATAAAAGCACAATATATTTTATATTTTTAATGTTATATATCATATAAGAAATGTTGATTTTGTAATTATAGGCAGTACTTCTTTGGTTATATATCCTGCTGATAGCTTTATTAATTATTTAGCTCAACACTAGGTCTTAATTATATTCTATGATAGATTTAACTTGTATACTAATAGTTATTTAGTAGCCTGTATACATTCGTCCATAATTTTTTTATCCATTCCTCCTACCTGAATAAGCTTTGTAGCATTTTTAACTACAGATTTATCACTACCATTATGAGCTAAGACAACTGGGTAATTTTTAGCTAATGGAGATACTGTAAGTGCATCTACTAGTGTATATCCCTTAGAAATATAGAATTCATTTGTATTTGGATAGAATTTTTCTATAACTAATTTATTAGTAGCAAATCTATCTATCCCTCCTAATCTTGTTGCATTAGTTTTTTGAACTATACTTTCATTCATAACACCATTATCCCCTATAACATAACTTTCTACATTGTTAGTAGTAAACGATGTATTTTTACCATCTGTTAATATTATTGGAGCTACATCACGACTTGCTACAGGTGATACACTCATAGCATCGGCTTCACCTATGTATCCATTTACTAAAAATACCTTATCTATATCTGGATTTATTTTCTGTATTTCTTTATAAACTTCATAACTAGTTTCAACTCTAGTAGCTCCACCAAGTCTTATTACTTCTATTTTATTTAATTTTAATTCATCTTCTATTGATTTACTTACAACCTCTGTATCTCCTACAATATAAACTTTATTTACACCTTCAAGTCTTTCCTTTGTATCCTTAGGTAGATTGTCTTTTTGAGTTAAAAGTATGGGTGCATTAGTAGCTCCTGATAATCCACTAGCACTAAGTCCATCTGCTAAAGTTTTATCTGAATTTACAATTATTGCTGTAGTATAGTTTTGATTATCAGATATCATTGCCGCTGTTTCATATCTATCTACACCTATTATTGTATCTACAACTATATTAGAATTTTGTTGATTTATTATATCTATATTACCTTTAGTTATATACCCCTTCATACCCCAGCTATAACTTCCTGGAATTGGATTAGTAACATTTAGTGGAGTTATTCTATCAGGATTTATTTCAACAACTTCGCCTCTATTGTCAGACACAATAACCGCATGTCCTTTATATGCATTATATAAACTAATTCCTTGGCTATCTTTTACATCTGATAATTTATTAACCATTCCTATCTTATATCTATTATAATCATCTCCTTTACCTTGAGAAGATAAATAAACATCCATTTCATTCATAAAGCTAGATGCTTTTTCTCCCCAGAAAGGATCTGAAGCATACTTAACATTACAGCCTAGATTTTTATTTCCTACATTGCTACCATAATAGTTTCCGCTTTTAGGATTTAAATATCTATTTGTCATATAATATTTTGCAAATTCATCTATACATTTTTCAATGCTACTAAAGTATTTTGCATCACTTGGATTGTCATCTCTAGCATCTATACCAA
>NZ_DATIRC010000202.1:0-7573 GCF_035470145.1 Romboutsia sp. | reverse complement strand
ACAGAATTTCCAAAACTTATTTTATCATAGGATTCTTTGTATTTGTATTTTGTATATTAGTTGGAACTAATTTTCATATGATGAGCAAATCAAAAACCCAAATATTAAATCCGGATCTTAGTACTAAAGAATATAGTTGGTACTTTAATCCTAGAAGTGATGGCAAACAACCTGAGCCAATAAAAGAAGTTAACTTTTTTAAAAAATATAGTTCTTACTATGTTGGAAATCACAATGAAAAGGTAATCTACTTATCTTTTGATGCCGGGTATGAAAATGGGACTACCGAAAGTATACTTAATACGTTAAAAAAACATAATGCTAAAGCTCAGTTCTTCGTAGTAGAAAGCTATATAAGAAATAATCCAAATTTAATTAAGAGAATGGTAAAGGAAGGCCATTTGGTTTGTAACCACTCTAAAAACCATCCTTCTATGGCTCAAATTACAGATTTTAATAAGTTTAAATCTGAGCTTATTAGTGTAGAAGATTCTTATAAAGAAGTTACAGGAAAAGACATGCCTAAATACTTCAGACCTCCTATGGGTAAATTTAGTGAACAATCTTTAAAATATACTCAAGATTTAGGTTATAGTTCAATATTTTGGAGCTTCGCTTATGTAGACTGGTATAATGATAAACAACCTACTCATGAATATGCAAAGGAAAAGATATATTCAAGAACTCATCCTGGTGCTATAGTTTTACTTCATCCAAACTCTAGGACTAATACAGAAATACTAGATGAAGTATTAACTCATTGGGAACAAGAAGGATATAAATTAAAAACATTAGATTACTTAGTCAAAAATAATAATACTAAAAACTAATTTTTATAATAAAAGATATAGGATTTTCACTTATTCTCCTATATCTTTTATATACTTCATTTATGCATCTACTACTATACTTCTACCTCTAAAATTAGCTACCCAATACGGTTTATAAATACTTTGCACTTCTTTTATATTAATATTTTGCAAGTTAATCTTATCTGTTAAATTACTTTTAGACTTCTGTCCTAAAAAATGCATTATCTCATTTTTTACACCTTCTATAATATAGTCTTCTTCTATCTTAGCTTTTTTTATATAACTTTTTGTTACATATCTTTTTGTTGTATTTGGTATGGTATCGATAGATTCAGAATATCCATTGTATGTATTTACTAGCATAGTTATATAGTGCTTCTTTATTTCATGTCTAAACATTTTATTAGTTTTCTCCTTGCTTATTACTTCATAGTTTAATACCTTAAATTCTATGTATTCTAGGTGTATATCTGTTGCTACTGTATTAAATTGAGAAACTTTGCTCATTAACGGCATTTTGCTTAATATATATTTTAAAGCTTCTTTTTTACTTTTACTTATTTCAATAGCTTCTATTCTCATAATACCCTCCCCTGGCGAGTTTTACCTTTTAGTAAATTATATTAAAGTATCCTATTATTTCATGTATGTACATATAAAAAATACATAACCTAAGTATTATATTTTTTATGTAAAAGGATTGATTATATATGTCATTTAAATTTTTTTCAATTTTATGTATTTTATTAATAACTTTTATTGGGTTAGGTAATATTTGCTCAAATGAATTTTCAAAAAATAACTTATTAAATGAAAAAACTTTAGAAGCTAGTGCTGAAGATGTCACTCCACCAACTATAAGCTTTACTTCTCCTGCTAAGTGTCAACAATATATAATTTCTAAACCAACTATAAAAGTTAGTTATTTTGATGAAAGTAGTATAAATACTTCTTCTGTAAAATTATTTGTAAATTATAATGATGTAACTAATAAATCTACTATATCTGAAAATGAAATTTGCTACACTCCTGAAAATAAATTTATAAAAGGTCCTCAAATAGTTAGGTTAGAGGTTTCCGATTTATCATCAAATAAAAACACTACATCCTTTGAATGGTATTTCATTGTTGGTACACCTATTTACAATCATTATAGAGGATTGTTACATGCTCATACTAGTGCTAGTGATGGACACGGTACGTACAGTGATGCATATTACTTAGCTCGAGACAAAGCAAATTTAGACTTTTTTGCTATAACAGAACATTCTAATATGTTAGATAACAATCTTGAATGTACTATTGAAAATGCTTCAGCCAGCAATAAATGGAATAAACTTATAAAATATAAAAATATGTTCACTTCAAAAGGAAAATTTATAGCCCTTAATGGATTTGAAATGACTTATCCTTACAATATAGATAATCCTATAGGCCATATAAATATATTTAACTCTGATGGCTTTGTTTGTGCTGAACAACCTGATATGGATTTAGATAACTTCTATAACTTAATTTACAATCAAGATGATTTGATAGGGCAATTTAATCATCCTTGTGATAAATTTGGTAAGTTTAATAATTTAAAGTATTCACCTTATGGTGATTCTGTTATTTCGTTAATAGAAGTTGGTAATGGATATAATAATGATATGAATAAAAATATAAAGTCTTACGATATGTATCAATTAGCATTAGATAATGGATGGCATCTAGCACCAACTTGTAATCAAGACAATCATAGAGTTGACTTTGGTATAGCTAATGAATTTAGGACAGTTATTTTATCTACAGATTTATCTAAAGATGCTTTATACGATTCCCTCAAACACATGAGAGTTTACGCTACTGAAGATAAAAACATAAAAATAGACTACACAATAAATGATTTACCTATGGGGTCTACAATAAGTAAAAGTTCTAAACTTAGATTTTCTATAAGTGTAATTGATAACGATTCTGAAGATAAAATAGAAGAAATTCAAGTTATAAGTAATAAGGGTAAAATGATAAAAACTAAAAAATTTAATTCTAATTTGGCAAAGGTAGATTTTAGCATTAAAGCTTCAAAAGATAGATTCTATTATGTAAAAGTTATTCAAAGTAAAAATAAAACTTCGGTAACTGCTCCAATATGGATAAAATAATATTTTATAATGAAATTCTTTACAAGAGGATAATCTATAACGTCTTAACAATATAAAAAGATGATGGAAGTTACTCTTCCATCATCCACTGTATATATACACCTATCCCACATCTAGGATCTTTACATATTACATGTGATAATGCTCCTATTATTTTTCCATCTTGAATTATTGGACAACCACTCATTCCTTGAACAATCCCTCCATAATTTTCTATAAATTTTTTATCAATCACTTCAAATTCAAATCCGTGTATACTAGGTTTATTTTGTTTATTAACTTTAGTTATTTTTATTTCATATGCTTTTTTAACTTTACCAATTTCTTCCTGTATTAAAAGTTGAGCTATCCCTTGTTTTACTTTTTCTTTTTTACCTAATTTATATATTTGTTTATTTGTTATTTTTTCTCCTATTATTTTTCCTTTCACTCCAAAATCATTGATTTTATTTATAGTACCTTGACTACCATAAATTTTTTCTCCATACATATTACCTACTTCATTACCATTTGACTGTTTTATCTGTTTTGAGTTACATAAAAATATATTTCCACTTTCTAATATTATATTACTATTTTGTGTAAATTCTATATTATGACCTACAGCTCCAAAAGATTTATCTATAGGATTTATATAAGTCAATGAAGCTGAAAAAGGAACTTCCTCTATAAAATAACTTGGGTTTAAATCTTCCTTATTTAATTTAAATGTTTGTTTTTCTCCATTCCTTAACACTGTTATTTTTATTTCATCATCATCATTCATATTTAATCTTATATTTAATATATCTTTTCTTGTTATGTCAGTTATGCTAGTTTTATTTAAGATTCTTTTTAATACATTTCCTTCTATTTTTTCAACTAAGTCTTGATTCTTTATCTTAAGTTTTCTATCTTCCTGGACTTTTATTATTAATTTATCACTTTTTATGTTTAATTGTAAAAGTTCACCTCCTACGATTAATTCTGAAGGTAAATTATTATTTTTTTGAATCGAATAAATATAATTTGGAAATAATAGTACTAATAAAAAAATAATTAAGGAAATTATTTTAATGTTAATCCTATTGGATTTTTTCATTTTATGTCTCCTTTCCTATCATATTTTATTTATTGTTTATTATTATATGTAAATTAAAAACTTATATGATGGTAAGTACTTTATTATTGTAAAATGTTTGTTCCTACTTGAATTTTTTTCTTTAAAATTTATTTATATTTGTATTTACTGTAGTATTGTTTCTTCAATGTACTCTTTTTCTTCTTTATTGTTATCTTCATCTCCGTCATTATCTTTATAAAGTAAACTTATAATTTTACCGCTTATACTGACAGCAATTATAGAGAAAAGTACTTGTTTAAGATCTAAGTACACCAATGATACTAAAAGAACTATACCATCTGTTATTAGATAAATATGGTTAACCTTTAATCTTGTAAATTTATTTACTAAAAGTGCAATTACATCGTCTCCTGCTGATGCACCTCCACCTCTTACAACAAGTCCTACTCCGATTCCTACTCCGATTCCTGCTAATATGCTAGCTAATAACATATTATTCATAAGATTAGGTACTAAAAAACCTATACTTTCCCATATTATATAAGTTATAGAAAATGTAATCGTAGACATTATTGAATATAATAAAAAACTTTTTCCAAAGAATTTACTTCCTACTGCAAATAAGGATAAATCTATTATTAGACTTGTTATTGATGGAGATATATCAAATATATTTTTTATTAAAAGTATTAAACCTAATACTCCACCTTCGGTTACACTATTTTGATAATTAAAGTTATAACTTCCAAAAGATAATATAGATGCTCCTAAAATTATTAATGCAACACTTTTTGCAATTTGTTGTTTCGACCGCAAAATATCACTCCTAATTCATTTTGTATAAACTGCAATAAATTTATACTTACTATATTATATACCTTAGTATAATACTAAGGTATATTCTTTATTTATTTTTCCAATTATGTAAATGTATTATTGTTATATAATTTTTATATTTTTCACAAACTATACTAAATTTACTTTTAAGGAGGTACTATTATTATGGAAAAACAATCCGGCAACTGTGTATATGAAATAGCTCATGTATCAGAAAAAGAAGAAGCTGCTATAAAAAAGGCTGAATCTGAGCTTAAAAGCTCTACTGGAAAAGACTTTGTCGTTATAGCATGGGAGAAAAAATAATATTTTCTTTAAAAATGAATAAAAATTTCACCTTGCTATGTCCTTAAATCATATTAATATAAACTTATTGCTTAACATAGCAATTGATACTATAAGACACCTATAGCATTTATGCTTATAGGTGCTTTTGCTTAAATGTGTAATTACTCTAATTTAGTATAAAAAACGTTCCTATAACTAACAGAATAGCTCCTATATATTTGTATAAATGCATGGTTTCATGTCCTAAAATAGCACTATCAATAAAAAATCCTATTAACATTTGAGAAACCACTATTAAGGTTAGTGTCTTTGATACCCCTAAACTTGGTACTGCTCTAACAGTAAAGTATATTACAAGCCCACCTAATATACCTCCAATTAACAGCTTTGGATTTATATTATTTATATTTATTAAAGACTTTAAGTCGCCTGTCACTAATATACTTATCAAGAAAAATCCAGCTCCTACTATTAAGCTTATAAATGTTGCTATTAATGCTGTTGTATTTTTCCCTAGTTCACCATTTATAAATGCCTCTATCGCAGTAGAACTACCTGCCAAAATCGCACATAATACTGCCTCTATATATGACATTTCTTCGCCTCCTTTAATATGCTTATTACTAATTTTATGATACAAGCTACTTATTAATAACCGTATCCATTAAGCTGATTCATTTTTAAAATTTTATGTTATTCTTTTTAGTATCTTACTTTGCATTGAATATTTTTATATATGTCTTTATATATTATAAAATTCCAATCATTTTTATATAAATCTATTTCATTTTAATTTAAAGTATTTAATGATATCAATTTTTTTGTTATAATTACTTTAAATTTAATATATAATTAAAATTTATGAGGTGAAAAAATGTCTCAAATATTTAATATCAACTTTAGTAATATGTATAAAAAAGAAAATTCAACTAAGCTTATAATAATGGGGACTTTATTGCTTGCATTAGGTATTTTATCTTTTTTGTATGAAGGTATCGGAATTAAAATAGTTTCTTGGACCTTAGCCGTAGTATTATTATTTATTGCTTATTTAAATCTTAAAAATATTAATGAACTTAAACGATATGCTACTAAAACTGAAATTGCTCCTTTTACGAGTATACAATTTATACTTTTATTTTGTGCTATTTTGTTAACTTTATTTCCAAATAAAATTCAAGGGCTTATCTCTTCCATATTAGGTATCTATTATATATATTCTCAATTATTAAGAATACTTAAAAGTAGAAATAATCCTTATTATAAATTAGGATTTGGGAGTATATTTAAATTAATATTTTGGTTTGTCTTGGTATTATCACCATTTTTCTTATCTAGATTTATTGCATCAATATTATCATTATTGATAATATTATTAGGTGTTCATTTATTGTCTACCGGTAATAGACTTAAAATCTAAATTAGCACTCTATTTATTGCTATTTCGAGTAAAATTAAATAAAAATGTGTTACTTGTTTTTTATAAGCAACACATTTTTTATTTTAATACTGTTTTATAATTATATTTATCTATACACACTTGTATCTATATGTTTTTCATAAACCTTATTTCCATCTTTATCATATCCATAAAGATATGTATTTGCAGTTTTTCCACTTGCATATCCTACAGGCTTATACTCTATCCCTTTAAGTGTATCTTTGTTTGACCAAAATTCTATAGTTAATTTCCCTCCTGTAGCATGAGTATTTATAACTATAGGGTATTCATAATTATTCTTAAATTTATAATCTATACTTCCAGATGCTAATGTCGCATCAAGTCCTCTTGGTACATAACTAACAGGTTTTGAATGGTTTCTTCTCTCTGTTGGTAATATTCCTGCTTTTAATTGTGTGTTGTATAAAGTCGATGAAACCTGACATACACCTCCACCTATTCCTTGAACAAGTTCTCCATTACTTATAACGGGCGCATATGTATATCCATTACTTTGAGTTACTGGGCCTACTGCTTCTTCATATGAAAACTCATCCCCTGGCATTAAAAGGTAATCATCTATTTTTTTTGCTGCTGTCTCTACATTACTGCCTCTTCCTCCACCTGGACCATATATTGTTGAATATGTTGATATTTTATAATTTACTTTTTTTAAATTTTTCACATTTATTTTAGGATTATCATCTATATATTTACAACTTATTTTTATGTCCTCTCTATATATATTATTGTCTTTCATACATTTTTCTATAGTTGCTAAAAACACTTTAGTATCTAAGTTTATACCCTTTTTTCCATATTCATATTTAATATCATTTCCATTTATTATAACCTTAGGTTCCTCACATTTTTCACTAGTATCTTTACTTATTTTCATTGCTTTTTCTTTTAAAATAGATTTGTTCAAATCAATATCTAATTTATAATCTATACTTCCAGATGCTAATGTCGCATCAAGTCCTCT
>NZ_DATIRC010000201.1:0-1659 GCF_035470145.1 Romboutsia sp. | reverse complement strand
CCAGAAGAAAGACTTCAAGCTTTTGAAGATGCAATTCGTACTGTATATGCAAGTACCATGAATGACGATGCTCTTAACTATAGAAAACTTAGAGGTCTAGATAAACGTGACGAACAAATGGCTATACTGGTGCAAAGGGTATCTGGTGACTATTACGGTGAATATTTCTACCCTCATCTTGCGGGTGTTGGAAACTCATCTAATCTATATGTTTGGAATAAACGTATAGATATGGAAGCAGGTATGCTTAGGCTTGTATTTGGACTTGGAACAAGAGCTGTTGACAGAATAAATAATGACTATGCAAGAATTGTTACTCTAGATGACCCTATGAGAATACCACTTACTAATTATGACGATCAACGAAAATTTTCTCAACACTATGTAGACTTACTTAATCTTAAAAGTAACCAACTTACTACAGTTGATGTAAATGATGCTATAAAAAATGATATAAAAGCGAACCTAAATATTTTCGGATGTAAAGATTATGAGACAGAAAGAATGCTAAAACAAACTGGTAGAGATCCATCAAAAGCACCATTCATTTTAAATTTTCAAGGAGTTCTAAAAAGTACTCAGTTTCCTAAAGTAATGAAAAGAGTTTTATCTGTTTTATCTAGTGAATATAATCATCCTGTTGATATAGAGTTTACAGCCAACTTTAATAAAGATGGTAATTTTAAATTTAATATAGTTCAATGTAGACCTCTTCAAACTAGAGGGTTAGGCAAAACTGTGCAAGCTCCAAAGCTTTTAGATAAGAACTCTTGCCTGTTTTCTTCAGTTGGTAACTTTATGGGTGGTAATGTAAGACTTCCAATTGATTATGTGGTTTTTGTTTCAACTGAAGAGTATATTAATCTTAGCCAAACAGATAAGTACTCAATTGCTAGACAGATAGGTATTGTAAATACAGCACTAAAAAATAAAAATGCAATGTTAATGGGTCCTGGTCGTTGGGGAACTAGTACTCCTTCACTTGGTGTACCTGTTCACTTTACAGAATTATGCAATATGTCCGTTATGTGTGAAATTGCATATAGTAATGAAGGCCTAATGCCAGAACTATCTTATGGAAGCCACTTCTTCCAAGACTTAGTTGAAACGGGAATATTTTATGTAGCTTTATTTGATAATAAAGCTGATGTGATATTTAATGAAAATAAACTTAGAGAAGGTAAGAACATAGTAAGTGAGATTGTGGGTAGTGATAGGGTAAATGAAAATGTAATTAAAGTATATGATACAAAAGGTCTGGTAGTATATTCAGATATTACAGAACAAATTGTAACTTGTTCTTATAATTAATAATAGAAAAAATATTATAATAAAGGTTATGGTAATATTTTTTTTATTTAAGGCTATGTTTTAGATAAATTAAAAGAGCGACCGTGTTGGTCGCTCTAAAGATTATTTTACGTTATTACGATAAAAACTTTTTGGGGGACAACCTGTTTCCTTTTTGAAGTTTGAATAAAAGGCAGACATACTTTCAAATCCACACTCAAAAGCGCTTTCGGTAACCGTTGCTCCTTCAAGCAACAGGACTTTGGCTTTTCTTATCCGAATAAAACGCAGGTATTGAGCTATTGTTCTGCTATAAGTTTGTAAAAACAGCTTATTGAGATAACTTTTATTAACACCAAGCTTTTGAAT
>NZ_DATIRC010000200.1:0-1747 GCF_035470145.1 Romboutsia sp. | reverse complement strand
ATTTGATTCTTTTTTTGATAAAGTTGAACAAAAAGATAAAGTATTGTCTTTCGTTAGATTGTATGTTAAGAGTCCTCGAAAAAAATTAAGAAATATTTCACAATCTTTTATTAAAAAATGGGATAGATCAATTTAGGTTCTTAGAAAATTTTAATCATTAAAGGAATATTGTTATTTTCTTAAAGTTTATAATTATTTAATGGGATTATTTTTTCGAGTGAATAAGTTGGTTAAGAAACAAAAAGCTGCTCTTCAGATTTCATTAATGGCTATTATGTCAGCACTTGTAACGGTTGGAACTATAATTGTTAGGATTCCAAATATGATGGGTGGTTATTTTAATGTTGGAGATGTAATGATCTTCGTATCAGCTTTGACTTTTGGACCTTATGTTGGTGGTGTAGCAGGAGGTTTAGGTTCAGCTCTTGCAGATTTTATTGGATATCCATTGTTTGTTTTGCCTACTTTAGTGATTAAAGGTTTAGAAGGTTTAATTGCTGGATTAATTTCAAATAATAAAAAATTAATTCGTGATGTTTTGGCAGTAATTTTCGCTGGAGTTGAAATGGTTACTGGATATTTCATAGTAGAGTTATATTTATTTGGAATAGGTGGAGCAATTGCAGAAGTTATTCCAAATATAGCTCAAATTGCAGTTGGTGGAGTAATAGGAATTCCTATTGCCTTAATTTTACGTAAGAGATTACCAGAATTCTTCCAACATTAATATTCCGTAAACATTTTTACCGAAGTTCACAGATTTTAAAATCGATTGTTGGTATATAATTTGGGTGGACAGGTGATTCATGATTAGCGAATTGTCCAAGACATCAAAAAGAATGGAAAAAGTTCTACTAGTTTTCCGTCGTGAAAACTCAAAGATTAAAAATATCTTGGATGAACAAGGCTTCAGTATTGTTGACGAAAATCCTGATTTTATTATCTGTTATGGAGGAGATGGAACTGTCCTTTTCAGTGAAAGAAAATTTCCTGAGATTCCAAAGCTAATAATTAAAACTTCACGATCATGTAGGCCTTATGATTACAAAATTGATGACTTGAAAAATCTTTTGTTAAGAATTAAAACTGGAAATTTCGCGATACATTCCGAAATGAAATTGGAGACAAAAACTAAAGGTAAATTTCTCATTGGTTTGAATGAAATTCAAGTTCATCTCAAGTTACCAATTTATGCTGTCAGATTTAATTTAATTGTTAATGAAAAAAATTATGATAATATGATTGGTGATGGAGTAGTTGTTGCTACCCCTTTTGGTTCAACCGGATACTATAAGGCAACTGGAGGGTCTGCCTTCAAAAAAGGTATTGGTGTTTCCTTCAATAATTTGCATAATAAGAAGATGAAGGATTTTGTTGTTTCAGATAATTCTGTTGTCAAGTTAACCATTACTAGAGGTCCTGCATGGTTATTAGCAGATAATAATGAAGATTTTGTTGATTTAGATGCTGGAGATACTGTATTAATCAAGAAATCTCAAAGTGTTGCCAATTTCATTTATTTTCCCGATTAACCACTTGAGTTGGTTGTGAAATAAATGTTAAAAATTGGACATAGAGGAGCAAGAGCATACGAGCCAGAGAATACTTTGCGGAGTTTTCGAAAAGCTATTGAGCTTGGTGTAGATGCGATTGAACTAGATGTTCGAAAGACAAAAGATAATGAGCTTGTTGTTCTTCATAATGAAGAATTAAACAAAACTACTAACGGTAATGGCTCAGTAAATGA
>NZ_DATIRC010000199.1:0-4798 GCF_035470145.1 Romboutsia sp. | reverse complement strand
AAGGGGATAAACGTAATAAGTGATTTTTCAATTTGGGAAGGGGTAAAATATGAAAAGTTTAAAGAAAAAAATTATTCTGCCTGTAATTTTAGTAGCTAGTATAGGTTTATTGTCTTTAGCATTAATAGCATATACTTTCTCTAAAAAAATAATTATTAATAATATTGAAACAATAACGGAAGAGAAAGTGGAGAAATTAGTAGTAAATGTTGAAAATAAATTTGAGCAGTGGAAAGAGAAAATGGAAATGATATCCACAATGCATGCTGCACAAACGTTAGATTACAATACGGTATTCAAGTATATAGAGGATCATAGGAAATTTTTCAAGGAATATGAAGTAGTTTTAATATCTGATATAGATGGTAATTATGAAGCAACAAATGGAGTATCAGGTAATATTTCTGATAGAGAGTATTTTCATAAAACCCTAGAAGGACAAACTGTTATATCGGAGCCTAAGATATCTAAATCTACAGGAAATCCTATTATTGTAGTTTCAGCCCCTATAAGAGATAATGAGGATAAGATTATTGGATTAGTAGCAGGAACAATAAATTTATCTGTTATTACAGATATTATCAATGATGAGAAATTTGGAAATTACGGATATGCCTATATGTTTGATTCACATGGAGCAACAGTAGCACATCCAACAGAGGATGATTTATTCAAAAGTGCCAACAAGGATTTAAAAAATATTATTAGAAGAATGATAAGAGGCGAAGAAGGAACTGAATATTATTTCTATAATGGTGAAAAAAAATTAGTTTCATTTAAGCCGGTTAAATCTACAGGATGGTCTATAGGTATGTCTGCTAATTATGATGAGATGACTAAAAGTATAGAAATGTTAAAATTATATGTTTTAATTACATCAGTTATAATATTAATTTTAATAGGTGGAGTATTATATTTTCTAACAAATTCATGTGTTAAACCTATTAATAAATTAAAAGAATATATGGAAGTAGCTGCAAAAGGAGATCTTACAGTTCAATCTAATATAAAGAGTAATGATGAAATAGGAGTTTTATCAAATAGTTTTAATACTCTTATAAAAGAAAATAAAAGATTATTAGAAGAAACCCTTGAATATGATAAATTAAAAACCGAATTTTTTTCAAATATATCTCATGAATTAAAAACACCTTTAAATATTATTTTTTCTACAATGCAGATACTGTCTTTATATAGCAATAAGAATGAGTTAGATAGTGAGAAATTGAATAAACATATAAATATAGTAAATCAAAATTCTTATAGATTATTGAGACTGGTAAATAATTTAATTGACACTACAAGGATTGATTCAGGATTCCAAAATTTAAATTTACAAAATAAAAATATTGTAGAAGTTATTGAGAACATAACATTATCAACTGTCGATTATGTAGAAAGTAAATCAAGAGAAATTACATTTGATACAGAAATAGAAGAAAAGATTTTGGCATTTGACCCAGATCAAATGGAAAGAATTATATTAAATCTTATTTCAAACGCAGTTAAGTTTACAAATCCAAATGATAAAATAGAAGTTAATATATATGATAAAAAAGAAAGTATTTTAATATCTGTAAAGGATACAGGTATAGGAATTTCAGAAGACAAACAGAAAATAATATTTGAAAGATTTAGGCAGGTAGATCCATTATATATTAGAAAAAATGAGGGAAGCGGAATAGGTTTATCATTGGTTAAGTCTTTAGTTGAAATGCATAATGGAAACATTTGTGTTAAAAGTAAATGTGGTGAAGGAACAGAATTTATCATTGAAATACCTGTTAAACTGGTTTCAAAAGAGGAGAATGAATCTTACATAGAAGAATTCATACCACAATGTAATATAGATAAAATTCATATTGAATTTTCAGATATATATTCATAGCCTATAGATAAACTGAGAAGGTACATTTAAACTCTAAAAATAAAAAATGATATTAAGAAAAATACTATTCCTAAAGGCGAGAGAGGAGTAGTATTTTTTATGTCTAGATTAGAAGTGGATAGTTTGGAGGTACAAATTAATTAGACCTAAAAGTATTTATATATATTTTTTAGTTATACCTATGCTAATTTTCGACAGTATTTTCAATATCAATCTGCTACTATAAGATTAAATAATACACTTATGATTTATGTAAGCATAATTACTACAAATTGAAAGGGAAAGTATTATGAATATAAATATTAAGAGTAGTGATGTTTTATGCTGTCAAGGAACAGCAATGTATAATGAAGACATAGCAGGCTTAAATCCATATGGAGTGTGGATCTTAGATGGAGCAACGGGGCTTAATAATAAGAATTTAGCATCTAAAGATAGTGACGCAAAATGGTATGTTAATTGGTGGAATAACTATTTACATAAAAATATTTACAAGGAATTACCCTTAAAAGAAATTATGCTAAATGGAATAACAAACATAAGAAAAGAGTACTATTCCAAAATAGGTAAAAATAAAATTGAGAAATTAGACACTCCATCTAGTGCTATATCAATTGTAAAATTTTATGAAAATAAAATAGAATATCTATTACTAGGTGATTGCTCACTACATATAAAAATTGATGAAAAAACATCAATTATAAAAGATAGAACTTTATGCAAGTTAGATAAACTAGTTTATGATGAAATGGAAAAACTACCTAACTTACAGCAACTTTCCTTTGAACAAATAAAGTCAAGTGTCATTAGTACTATAATAAGTAATAGACTTAAAAAGAATACAGAAGATGGCTATTGGATTTTAGAATTTGATGAAAATGCAATAGAAAATGCTATGTACGGATATACAACCGTTCATAAAAATATAAAATTAATGTTAACTAGTGATGGATTCTCTTGTGTCAGTGATAGATATAATTTAATAAATGAAGAGGAATTATTAAATCAAGTTACAAATAGAGGTATTAGTGAAATATACAATGAACTTAGATGTTTTGAAGAAGAAGATTTCTCAACTATCAAGTTTCCTAGATTTAAAATAAAAGATGATTCTTCATGCATTTATTTAGACATAGAGTTCAATTAACACAAAGTAAACTAACACAAATTCGACATTGAATAAGGGGGACAAAAGTGAAAATTCTTCATATAATAACTCAAAAACCAAACAGTACAGGTAGTGGCGTATATATGTGTGGGATGATAAATGGATTTAAAAAAATGGGGTATAATCAGGCAGTAATCGCAGGGATAGATAAAGATGATAATATAAAAGCCTTTACAGATGATATATCTTATTATCCTGTAATTTACAATAGTGATGAATTGCCATTTAATGTAGTAGGCATGAGTGACGTTATGCCATACAAAAGCACAAGGTATAGAGATATGGACCTAGATATGGTAAATATGCTTAAAAATGATTTCAAAAAAAAATATAAAAAAAGCAATAAGTGAGTTTGAGCCAGATTTAATAATTTGTCATCACTTATATTTATTAACAGCATTTGTTAGAGAAATAGTAAAAGATATTCAAGTGGTTGGTATATGTCATGGAACTTGCCTTAGACAAATACAAAGTCATGATTTAGAAAAAGAGTACATATTATCAAATATAAAAAAATTAGATGCAGTATTTTCATTACATGATGAACAAAGAAAAGAAATAATAGGCATATTTAATATAGATGAAGATAAAGTATTTACACTAGGTAGTGGATATGATGAAAAAATGTTTTTCAATGAAGTAAAAAAATTAAATAATGATAGTATTACAATAACTTATGCAGGTAAGATTTGTAAATTAAAAGGTTTAAAATCATTGATAAATTCTTTAGATAAATTAAAATATCATAAAGAATTTATCAATATAAATATAGTTGGAGATGGAAGTAGCAAAGAAGAATATGAAGAAATATTAGAACTTGCACAAAATAACTATTTTAATATAAACTTTTTAGGAAAAATTAATCAAGAACACTTATCTAAACTATTTAGAAAATCTCATATATTTATGCTACCATCGTTTTTTGAAGGACTTCCACTAGTAGTTATAGAAAGCTTAGCATGTGGATGCAATGTAGTTACTACTGATATACCAGGAGTAAAACAATGGATAGGAGATAAGATAAATAATAGTGGAAAGATAGGTTATGTAGACTTACCTAAGATGAAAGACATTGGAATTCCTTTTGAAAAAGAACTTTCTAAATTTGAAGAAGAATTAGCTAATGTTTTAAATGATATGATAGCGAGTATATTAAGTGAAGATACTAGAAATAAAAAACTACATATGAAAGATAAAACATGGACGGGCTTATGTTATAGGTTAGAAAACTTTATAGAATGTAATAGAGTATGGTGTGACATTATTTAAATTAACATATTAGGGCTTTCATGCTTAATAAAATTTTAATTATCTGGGTACACTACAATTGTATGAATATATACGAGAACATAGCTATTATAAACTAAAAAAGTTAATTCAAAGGAGACCGAAGATGGATAAAGATGAAGTAGTATGTACATGTTTTGGTGTAACAGTAGAACATCTGCAGAAAGCTATAGATGACGGTGCTGCAACATTTGACCAAGTGAAACAAGTTACACAAGTTGGTACTGGTTGCGAGAGCTGTTTAGCCAATGCAAAAGTAATAGTTGGTAAATTATTAGAAAAATAATATCTAAAACAAAATAACCAATACAATATAAAAATAAGCATCTATATGACTGTAGATATAGATGCTTATTTTTTATTGTAATGTCATAGTGTAGATTTTTACACTAAAACCTTATTTTTTGTATATCAAAAGAGGATTTTATCCTTTTGTGTCTAATTTATATATCTGT
>NZ_DATIRC010000198.1:0-2279 GCF_035470145.1 Romboutsia sp. | reverse complement strand
TAAGTAAAGATGCAGTAGATAGTGCAATTAAGAAAACTTTTAACAAGGGCATTGAGGATTTAACAGACGAAGAATACAAAAGAGTGTTTGATGGCTACAAAGCTAAAGCAGAAGCAGAAAAAAAATAAAAGTAGGGGGATTTATTCCCTCTACTAATTACATATGATAAGGGGAATATTTAAGCTTCAAATAAGTAAGTGGGGGACTAGATATGGATATAAATAAAACAAAAATAAAAATGGTTGTTGATACGAGGGAAAAATCGCATAAGCATATAACAGATGTATGGGATAAAGGGATTAAGATATATCCTAGCCAACATGAAAAAAAAGAAGGTAAAAAAGCTTATTATACTAAGCCTATACAGTATTTTAAGCAGGAGAAGGGGCTTAAAACAGGCGATTTTACTATATGCGTACAGTTACCAAGTGGGAAACAAATTAATTTTAAAGACAAAATAGTAATTGAAAGAAAAGCTTCATTAGCTGAATTGGTAGGAAATCTAAACGATACTAAAAGTATGGACCAAGAAGGATTAAATAGATTTGAAAGAGAATTAAAAAGAAGTGCTGATTTAGGAATAAAAATGATAGTTTTAGTAGAAGTTGGAGGAGGATATTCAAAAGCTAATATGGGTATATTTAGGCATGACGTATTATCTAAGATGCGTCCTCTAAGTTATCAAGCTAAGATATTTTCGTTAAAGGCTAGATACGGTTTTGAGTTGGTTTATTTAGACAAAAGGGATAGTGCAAAATATATCTATGAAGAATTATATTATTTCGCAAGGGAATATTTGAAAAATATAGAAGGTAATTAAAGAGGAGTTTTAAGATATGAAATTAGAGTTTAGGGTTTATGAATTAACTGAAAAATTTGGAATACATGAATTTGAAAAAGACAATGAGTTTATAAAAGTTGGGGAAGAAAAAGAAGATAATTATGAGTGTTGGCTTATTCAAGGGGTGACTGATAGTCAGTTAAATCTTATAGATGGTTTAAACATTCAAGAAAGTGCATATAGAGTACCTAAAGATATAGTTAAGTTAAAAGGTGATGGGACTTATTCAGATTGGTATGAGTTTGATATTCAACGTAAGTATATAAATATGCAAATAGTAGAAGAAATTCAAAGGTTAAATATTTAGTAATAAAAATTGTATTTTAATTGTACTTGGAGGTAGTTATGAATGTAGAAGATTTTGTAAGGGTAAAAAATGAGTATGCTTTTAAATTGCACCCATTGTTACACTATGGTCAAGTTGTGGACATTGGTTTAAATGGAGATATGAAAATTAATTTTGACAGAAGGTATAATCATGATAGTTTTGAATGGGTTGAGTGTAAAATGTACGAAGTGATAAGTGATAAAAAACATATTTCAAGTACTAAAATGAGAATGAGGTGATTTAATGATTAAAGAAGTATGTACTACACATGAATATTACTTTGAAACTGCATGGGAAGCATTATGTGAAAATAAAGTAATAACGAGCATAAAAACTGGTTGCAGTTATAAAATAGATAAATCAGATGTAAAAGAATTTAAATTAAAATTCTACAATCCACGTGTGAGTTGGTGGCAAGATTGTGATTATGTATTAGCAAAAGAAATGTTTGGCAAATGGTATATTACAAAGTAATGAAAAAGTGATTTCAAGATAAGAAGGTGATAAGATGGATATTAAGCAACTTAATAAAGCAAATGCACTAAATGAAGAAATAAGAGAATTAGATTTATTTATAAATTCAGCTAGTAAAGTATGGGCAGGAAAATTAAGCATAAAAGATAAAATTATGAGGTTTATATCTAATTCGTATGGAGTAATTGAATCAAAAGAATTTAAAATGAATACTGACATAAAAAACAGAGTGCTTGATGTACTTAAAGAATATAAAACAGAGTTAGAAGAAGAATTTAAGAGTATAACATAAAAAGGAGAATTTATCATGAAATTAAAGTGGAATAAATACTACGTTGCAAAAATTTCATATTTCAAGAATAATCCAATACACGAAGTTATTATAAATGTTAAACTTGATGAAATTGTTGTGGTATTCAATGGTACGGATTGCGAAGAAGTTAGAATAAAGGACTTAAATTATTTTGAAGTTGTAAATGAAATAAAGATATGCAAATAAAACAATAACTTTAAGACTACTTATGTAGTCTTTTTTTAATGTCGAAAGTTGCGATATATTGCATACAACAAATATGCCGATTTGGTATATAATATAACTATACAACTTTTAGAAAAGAGGTGCAAAATGAAAGTTAA
>NZ_DATIRC010000197.1:0-18772 GCF_035470145.1 Romboutsia sp. | reverse complement strand
CCTCCAGAGATTTTAGCATCTTTGTAGTTTCCATCTTTTTTTATACGTAAAGTTCCAGTTGCTAGTCCTGTTACTAAAGGTCTGTGGTTTTTAAGTATACCTCTATCTCCTTCAGTAGTTCTAACTATAATCATCTCTGCTGTTCCATTATAGAAGGTTTTATCAGGAGTAACAATTTCAACCGTAAATTCGCTTGCCATTATTATCTACTCTCCTTTGCTTTCGCAACTGCCTCTTCTATGCTTCCTACGTATAAGAATGCTGATTCAGGTAAGTTATCATGCTTTCCTTCTAATATTTCTTTGAAACTTCTTATCGTGTCTTTTAATGATACGTATTTACCAGCAAATCCTGTGAATTGCTCTGCAACGTGGAAAG
This sequence comes from Romboutsia sp., assembly GCF_035470145.1. Classification (GTDB taxonomy): domain Bacteria; phylum Bacillota; class Clostridia; order Peptostreptococcales; family Peptostreptococcaceae; genus Romboutsia_D. The sequence goes on along the minus strand of NZ_DATIRC010000197.1, from coordinate 18,394 downwards.
GTTGAGATAAGAATCTTTGTATCTTTCTAGCACGAGCAACTGTTAATTTATCTTCATCTGATAATTCGTCCATACCAAGTATAGCTATTATATCTTGAAGTTCGTTATATCTTTGTAATATAGATTGAACTCCTCTTGCTATCTCATAGTGTTCTTTACCAACTACATGAGGATCTAGAACTCTTGAACTAGATTCTAATGGATCAACCGCTGGGAATATCCCTAGAGATGCTATTTGTCTAGATAAAACCGTCTTTGCATCTAAGTGACTGAACGTTGTAGCTGGTGCTGGGTCAGTTAAGTCATCGGCAGGTACGTATACAGCCTGAACAGATGTTATAGATCCACTCTTAGTAGATGTTATTCTTTCTTGTAATCTCCCCATCTCTGTAGCTAATGTTGGTTGGTATCCAACTGCTGATGGAGTACGACCAAGAAGTGCTGAAACCTCAGATCCCGCTTGAGTGAAACGGAATATATTATCTACGAATAATAAAACGTCTTGATTTTCTTTATCTCTGAAATATTCTGCCATTGTAAGTCCTGTTAGCGCAACTCTCATTCTTGCTCCAGGTGGCTCATTCATTTGTCCGAATACTAGTGCAGTCTTGTTTATAACTCCAGACTCACTCATTTCTCCATAAAGGTCATTACCTTCTCTAGTTCTTTCTCCAACACCTGCGAATACTGATATACCACCGTGTTGAGAAGCTATATTGTTTATAAGTTCTTGTATAAGAACTGTTTTTCCAACTCCAGCTCCACCGAATAAACCTATTTTACCACCTTTTAAGTATGGTGCTAATAAGTCAACTACTTTTATACCAGTTTCTAGTATTTCAGCAGTTGGTTGTAATTCTTCAAAACTTGGAGCTGGTCTATGTATAGGTAATTGAGGAGCATCTGTTGGTGCTGCCTTTCCATCAACTGGTTGACCTAATACGTTGAATATTCTTCCTAAAGTTGCATCTCCTACTGGAACACTTATTGGAGCTCCTGTATCTACAACTTCCATCCCTCTTACAAGTCCATCTGTTGAACTCATTGATATACATCTAACAGTGTCGTCACCAACGTGTTGTGCAACTTCTGCTACTATTTCTTTATCTCCATGCTTTATCACTAATGCATTTAATAGATTAGGTAAGCTTTTTTCACTATTAAACTTAACGTCTAATACCGGCCCTATGACCTGAACTATTTTACCTACATTTGCCATGTCCTAACCTCCTTAATTATTGAGCTGAAGAAGCCCCCGCAACTATCTCAGATATTTCTTGAGTAACTGCTGCTTGTCTAGCTCTATTGTAAACTAATTCTAATTTAGATATCATTTCGTTAGCATTGTCTGTAGCTGATTCCATCGCAGTTCTTCTTGCAGCTTGTTCAGATGCATAAGATTCTGCTATGGCTCCATATACACTTCCTGAAACATACTTAGGTAATACATAACCAAGTACTGCATCAGCTGAAGGTAAATATTGAACTGCAGCTTTGCTTTTTTTAACTTCTTCTTTGTTGTTATTATTATCTATTGTAACTGGTAATAATTTAACTACTTTTGGTTCTTGAGTTAATGCAGATATAAATTCTGTATAAACAAGATTTACCTCATCAACTTCTCCATTTTTATAAGCTTCCATAGCTCTTTGAGCTACCCTATTTGCATCTTCATAAACAGCATCTTCTACAGATTCTATAGAATCTATTATTTCATAACCTCTCTTAGATAAAGACTCTTTTGCTTTCTTACCTATAGAAATTACTTTTCCTGTTTTATGTTTATTATCAGCAAGTACCGCTTTTAAAATATTAGAGTTATAACCTCCAGCTAATCCTCTGTCACCAGCTATTACTATATAACATACGTTATTAACTTTTCTTTCTTTAAGAAATACATTTCTACTGTTACCCGTATTTTTAGCTATATCTTGAACAGTGTTGTATAAAGTATTAAAGTAAGGTCTTGAACTTTGAGCTCTTTCTTTAGCTTTTCTAAACTTAGAAGAAGAAACAAGTTCCATGGCCTTAGTTATTTGCTTAGTACTCTCAACACTCTTAATACGAGTTTTAATTTCCTTCATTCCAGCTCCTGCCAATTGGGTTACCTCCTTTTTTAAAAAGGATTACGCTTCTATAACAAATTTTTTCTTAAATTCATTTATAGCGCTAGTTAATTCTTTAGTGAAATCTCCACCTTCAAGAATTTTCTTTCCTATTTCTGAATAGTTTGTATTTATAAATTCATACATTTCTTTTTCAAATCTTTGGATATTATTAACAGGTATATCTGCTAATAAATCATTTGTAACAGCGTGTATTATCATAACTTGATTTTCAACTGCTAACGGTTGATGTTCACCTTGCTTTAATACCTCAACTATTCTTTCCCCTTGAGCAAGTCTCTTCTTCGTATCTTCATCTAAATCAGATCCGAACTGAGCGAATGCAGCAAGTTCTTTATATTGAGAGTAAAGAAGCTTTAATGGTCCAGCAACTTTCTTCATTGATTTTATTTGAGCAGATCCTCCAACCCTTGATACTGATATCCCTGGGTCAACTGCCGGTCTTATACCTGCATAGAATAATTCTGGTGTTAAGTATATCTGTCCATCTGTTATAGATATAACGTTAGTTGGTATGTATGCAGAAACGTCTCCACCTTGAGTTTCTATTATAGGTAGTGCTGTTATAGAACCTCCACCTAATTCATCTGATAGTTTAGCTGCTCTTTCTAATAATCTAGAGTGTAAGTAGAATACATCTCCAGGATAAGCTTCACGACCTGGTGGTCTCTTAAGTAATAACGACATCTCTCTGTATGCAACGGCATGCTTAGTTAAGTCATCATATACTATAAGAACATGTTTTCCTTCAAACATGAATTCTTCACCCATTGCAACCCCAGCATATGGTGCTAAGAATTGAAGTGGTGCAGATTCAGAAGCTGTAGCGGATACTACAATTGTATAATCCATAGCTCCATGCTTTTCAAAAGTATTAACTAATTGAGCTACTGTAGAACGTTTTTGTCCTATAGCAACGTATATACATATAACATCTTTACCTTTTTGGTTAAGTATTGTATCTATACATATAGATGTTTTACCAGTTTGTCTATCACCTATTACAAGCTCTCTTTGCCCTTTTCCTATTGGAATCATGGCATCTATAGCTTTTATACCTGTTTCAAGTGATTGATAAACAGATTTTCTAGCTATTATTCCTGTAGCTTCAGATTCAACTGGTCTGAATTTATTTGAGTTTATAGGTCCTTTTCCATCTATTGGTTGACCTAATGCATTTACAACTCTTCCTACTAAAGCTTCACCAACTGGAACTGAAACTACATTACCAGTTCTCTTAACGATGTCGCCTTCTTTTATTCCTTGGTCATTACCAAGCATAACTGCCCCAACCATATCTTCTTCAAGGTTAAGAGCCATTCCGTAAACTTCACCTGGGAATTCTAAAAGTTCTCCAGCCATAGCATTTTCTAATCCATAAACACTAGCTATACCATCCCCAACTTTTAAAACACTACCTGTATCAGTTAACTCAACTTTATTCTCATAATTTTTTATTTGCTCTTTAATTATAGAACTTATTTCTTCAGGTCTTAAGTTCATGGGTTCACCGCCATTCTAAGATATTACTTGAGATAATTGGTCTTTCATCTTCGTTAAACGAGTCTTAACAGTACCATCTATCTCTTCGTTTCCAAGTCTAACTAGAACTCCACCTAATATAGACTCATCAACTTTATTTTCTAAAGTAACATTTTTATTGTATTTGCTTGAAAGTTTAGCCTCAAGCTGCTTTATTTCTTCTTGACTCATAGCTACTGCTGTTATTGCAGTACCTTCTATGATATTGTTCTTTTCATTTAATAGCTCTTTATAAGATTTTTCTACAGCTTCTATAGCCGATACTCTATCTTTATCTATTATTATTTTTAAGAAGTTGTTTAAGTTAGCACTTACTTGACTACCAAAAACTTTTTCTACTAAATCTTTTTTGTCTCCCTTTGTAACAAGAGGAGATTTTAAAACACCATAAAAATCTTTATTAGATTTTAGTGCTTCCACTACTGCATTTATTTCTTCATATAACTTAGTAGTTGAGTTTGTTTCTTCTCCTACTTGAAATAGGGCTTCAGCATATCTTTCTGCTATTAGATTTATCATTTAGCCTCGCCTACCTCTTTTATAAAGTTATTTATTAACTCTTCATGCTTAGACTTATCTAAGTCTTTTTCAATAACCTTAGATGCAGCTAATAATGCTATGTCTGATATATCATTCTTAATTTCATTCATAACTTTTTGTCTTTCTTGCTCTACATCTTTATTAGCCTTTTCTCTTAAACTTTGAGCTTCTTGCTTTGCAGTAGATATTATTTCAGCTTCTTTTTGTTCTGCTCTTAAAGTAGCTTGTTTTATTATTTCTTGCCCTTCAGTCTTAGCAGAACCTACTTTTTCTTCGTATTCTTTCTTTAAAGATATACCTTCAACCTTAGCCTTTTCTCCTTCAGCTAAATTTGCTTTTATATCTTTTTCTCTAGCTTCTATTATACCTAATATCGGTTTAAATAAAAGTTTCTTTAAAAGTACAAATACTAAGAAAGTATTTATAAGCTGGAATGCTAATTCGTATGTTATGCCTATAAGTGGCTTAAATTCCATGTGTTATCCTCCTTTCTACCAATCACAATTCATAATTAGGAGATGGTTGAACCATCTCCTATTTATGACATTTTACTAATATTCCTACCATAAATTATCCTATAAATGGGTTAGCGAATAGAAGGATTATTGCTACAACAAGTCCATATATACCTGTAGATTCTGCAACTGCAGCCCCAAGTAACATTGTTTGAGTTACATCTCCTTTTGCTTCTGGTTGATTACCAACTGCTTCTGCTGCCTTTCCTGCTGCGAATCCTTGTCCGATCCCTGCTCCTATACCTGTCATAACTGCAAGACCTGCTCCTATAGCTGAACCTGCTGCGATTATAGCTGTTTCCATAATTAATTCCTCCTTAAATTTTTTAAATTATTTTTTAACTTTAAATCATAACTTTTACTCTGTTGCATTTCCTACGAAAACCATCGTTAACATTATAAATATAAACGATTGTAATAGGCCTGCAAATAAGTCAAAGTATAAATGTAATGGTACTGGTATTATTAATTGACCAAATGGTATTGCTACTCCTGGTATCATTGTTGATAGATATCCTAAGAAATCATATAGTAATGCCATTATAACTGCTCCACCTAAAATATTACCGAATGGACGGAAACTTAGTGAGATAGGTTTAGCTAATTCTCCTATTATGTTAAGTGGTAATAATGCCGGCATTGGCTCTAACAATCCTTTGAAGTAACCAAGTCCATTAAACTTAACACCTGCATAATAAATCATAAAGAATGTTATTAATGCCCATGCTAATGTTGTATCCAAGTCTGTAGTTGGTGATCTAAATCCTAGTAATCCTATTAGGTTAGAACATGCAAAGAATAAAAATAAACTTCCTATGTACGGTATAATATTTGGCATTCTTTTGACTGCTTTTTCACCCATTGTATCAGTTACTAAGTTAGCAAGTCCACCTATAGCAAACTCTAGGAATACTTGTACCTTGCTTGTAGGTACTTTCTTTAAGTTTCTAGTTAGTAAGAAAGATACTAAAGCTAATACAGCTATTATAATCCAACTTGTTACTACCGTTTCACTTAATTTGAAGTCATTAAAAAATATAACCCATTTTGCTTGGCTCATACTTACGCCTCCTTTCTTTTTAGTTTGTCTATTAATAATTTTTTTGATAATATAACAAACTTAGGACTTAATAACCCTATTGCCACCCCTAATATTTCTAGATGAGGGGCTTTTACAGAGACTAGTAAAACTACTCCTGCTATAGTCATTCTCAATATATACTGACTTGCATAATATATTTGAGCCCTTGAAACAGGCATAGTTACTGTTTTGTTTACAGCTATAGCCAGTAATCTAAAGTTAAGTATAGCAATTATTGAACCAAATAATAATCCTAAAACCATACTTTTACTGAAAGTTGATGTTAACAATAATAATATCATTATTGTTAAATCAAAAACTATAACTCCTTTTGTTACGTAGTTTATTTCATCACGTAGATTCGCATTCATGATATCACTTCCTTCTTGTATACACTATTAAAGTTTTATAAACTCCCATAAATGCACCACCAATACCTAACACTAAAAATATTAATGTTAAGATTGGGCCAGTATTAAACTTAGAATCTAAAAACTTGCCTATAAAGGTACATCCTAATATAGATATTAATATCATTAATCCTACTTGACTTATTAGAGAAAGCATATTAGCAATCTCCATGTACATCTTTTTTTTGCTCATAAATAGTATACCTCACTATCATGAATGATTAATATATAAATATTATTTTATTTATTGTATTACTTTTAACAATTATGTATGTTAGCAATTTCTTAATAAAATATATCTTACCACTTTTTATAATTTTTTTAAAGAATTTTCAAATATTTTTTTGAAAAAAACTGATTTTTTTGAATTAATTTAAATTTTAAATAACTAGTTATTTAAAATTTATCATTTCTATCCCAGCTTCTTGTAACATTTCATTTGACATATCATCAGGATAATCACCTTTGTATATTATCTTACGTATACCTGCATTTATACACATCTTCGCACATAATACACATGGTCTTGTTGTTACATACAGTGTAGCTCCATTTATCCTTACTCCATTATGAGCTGCTTGTATTATTGCATTTTGCTCTGCATGTAATGCTCTACAAAGTTCATGTCTTTCACCTGAAGGTATATTTAATTCTTGTCTTTTACATCCTGTCTTATCACAATGTTCTAGGTTTTTAGGTGAACCATTATAACCTGTAGTTAATATCTGTTTATCTTTTACTAAAATTGCACCCACTTGTCTTCTAGTACATGTAGATCTTTTTTTAACTATTTCTGCAATTTCCATGAAATATTCATCCCATGATGGTCTCATAATGTACACCCCTCCTAGTATAATTGATTATATGTTATTTTTTGTCAAATATTGATACTATTAGTAAAAGGGAATCTATATTTGTAATATAGATTCCCTAGTATTAAATTAACTATTTTGTCCCGTATAATCTGTCCCCTGCATCACCTAATCCTGGCACTATATATCCATGATTATTTAATTTTTCATCAACTGATGCAACGTATATGTCTACGTCTGGATGATATTTTTGTACTTCCGCTATCCCTTCTGGAGCAGCTACTAAATTAACTAACTTTATAGAATTTGCTCCTCTAGCTTTAAGTACGTCTATAGCTGCAATAGCTGATCCACCTGTTGCAAGCATTGGATCTACTACTATCATTTCTCTTTCTTCTATATCTTGTGGAAGCTTACAGTAGTATTCTACCGGTTGTAAAGTTTCAGGGTCTCTATATAACCCCACATGTCCAACTTTAGCTGCTGGAATTAAACTAACTAATCCATCTACCATTCCAAGTCCAGCTCTTAATATAGGTACTATACCTAATTTTTTTCCAGCTATAACTTTAGATGTTGTCTTAACTACTGGTGTTTCTATTTCTATATCTTCTAATTGTACATTTCTTGTTATTTCATATCCCATTAACATAGTTATTTCTGTTAAAAGTTGTCTGAAATCCTTAGAACCAGTGTTTTTATCCCTCATTAATGTTAACTTATGTTGTATTAATGGATGATCTGTTATTATTACTTTACTCATTTTTTATTTCCCTCCTACTTGCTGTGCTTCTTTTCTATTTCTTTTATCATATCAACTCTTCTAGAGTGTCTATCACCTTCAAATTCTGTATTTATCCAAGCTTCAACTATTTCTAAGGCTAGTCCTCTTCCTAAAACTCTTTCCCCTAAAGAAAGCATATTTGCATCATTATGAGCTTTAGACATTTTTGCTGAAAATACATCTGATACTACTGCACATCTTATTCCAGGAACCTTATTGGCTGCTAAAGATATTCCTATCCCTGTTCCACAACAAAGTATACCATAATCTACTTCTTTTTTTACTACTGCATTTGCAACTACTTCTGCGTATACAGGATAATCAACTGATTCTAAAGAATTATTAGGTCCGAAATCAACACATTCAATTCCCTTTCCCTCTAGATATTTCACTATCTCTTTCTTTAGATTGTATCCTCCATGATCACTTCCTACTCCTATTCTCATGTGTGTAACCCTCCATATTCTATTATAATATATTTTTAACTATATTTGCTAGTGAATATTACGCTTTTATTATTTTATACCCAGCCGATTTAAGAAGCCTATTCATTATAGCTTGACCTAGACCAGTAGATTCAAACTCCTCTGAGTATACTATGTCCACATTTCGTTTATCCATCTCTCTTAGAACATCAAATAGCTTACTTGCCACTTCTTCTAATGTGTTTCCTAAGGTTACAACTTCACCGTTATACTTATCTTTATTTTCATCTAAACACATTACTCCTGTTTTCAAACCTTTTTTAATATTGTCTTGTATTAAATTATTAATCTTTATTATAACATCATCTGCAGTTCCTGACACTATATATACATCTGCATCTGGAGCATAGTGAGTATACTTCATTCCTGGTGCTTTTGCCTTTTTATTATCTTCCTTTTTTGATAATGACGGGTCTATTACTACTTCACCAAGTACATCTTCTAAATCTTCTTTTGTTATACTTCCAGGTCTTAATATCATAGGTGTATTTCCTGTAAGATCTAACACTGTTGATTCTAGCCCAAAATTACTATCTCCTCCTAAAACAATACCATCGACTCTACCGTTCATTTCTTCTTGAACATGCTTAGCTTTAGTAGGTGAAGGTCTCCCCGATATATTAGCCGAAGGCGCCGCTATAGGAACACCTGCTTGTTTTATTATTTCTCTTGCTATTTTGTGCGAAGGCATTCTTATAGCAACTGTGTTTAATCCACCACTTGTTGTTTTAGGTACTATGCTTTTCTTATTTAAAATTATAGTTATAGGACCTGGCCAGAATTTTTCCATTACAACTTCTGCTTTTTCACTTATATCCTTAGCTAAGTTATAAACTTCTTTTTTGTTATATATATGTACTATAAGTGGATTATCACTTGGTCTTCCTTTAGCCTCATATATTTTTTTTACCGCATTTTCATCTAACGCATTTGCACCTAAACCATATACTGTTTCTGTAGGAAATATTACAGTTTTTCCTTCGCTTATTAATTTAGCATGCTTTTTTAATTCTTTTAAGTCTATATCATTTATATCAATATTACTTATCATAGTTTTCATCTTATGTATACCTACTTTCATTTTTAGTTTAGATGCAATTCACAATAACTGTCCCTATTAAAAAACCAATTATGCAATATAGACTTCTTGACTTAGGGAATATTTCTTCTAATACAACATACATCATTGTACCTGCCGCTGTTGCAAGAAATACACCTATCAGAGAACTAAAAATCCCTCCAAAGTACGCACCTAAAAAACTACCTATACCCATAGGCACTCCTGCTATTATTGTAAACAAAATCACTTTTGAGATCTTCATCTTCGTTCCAACTAAGCTTAATGCCATAGCTAACCCTTCTGGTATATTGTGTATACCTATAACTATAGCAAGGGTTATCCCTAAAGTTTCAGTAGACATAAAAGAAGATCCTATGGCTAAGCCCTCTGGTAAATTATGAAGCAATATACTTATAAATATAAGATACCCTGACTTCATATCTTTTGATACATCTAATCTAGTTTTTATGTACATTGTTAAGAGTACACCTACAAATGTAAATATTACAGTGTAGTATACTCCCATTTGGCTCATAGATTCTTTCATTAAATCAAAAACAACTACAGCCAACATTATTCCCCCAGAAAGGCCCATGAAAAAATCCAAATATTTTTCTACATTTTTTTTGAAAAATGCAGATACAATTCCTCCAAATCCTGTTCCTATGACACCTGCTAAAAGTCCAATTAGCGTTATTTTAAGTATCATAACTCCCTCCTTTAATCATATATATCCATTATATACAAGATTATTTTATAACATTACCTCAAAGTTGTTATAATAAAATCTTATTAAAGATTTAAAGGATTATTTTATTTAAACGCATGTATTAAAATTTTTTTATTATTATAATCATAAACAAAATATAATTTTCCTATGTATTATAGAAAAATCCCTAATTTCTAGGGATTTATATTGCTGACATTTTTTCAGTTTGATCCACAGTGATTAAAGCATCTAGCATTTCATCAATATCTCCATCTAAGAACGAATCTAACTTATATAACGTTAAGTTTATTCTATGATCACTTACTCTTCCTTGAGGGAAGTTATAAGTTCTTATTCTCTCAGATCTATCACCTGTACCAACCTGACTCTTTCTTTCTGCTGCTATATCTTTATTTTGTTCAGCTATAGCCTTATCATTAAGTCTAGCTACTAATATTTTAAGCGCTTGCTCTTTATTTTTTAATTGAGACTTACCATCTTGACAAGATACTACTTCTCCTGTTGGTATATGCGTTATCCTTACCGCAGAGTCAGTAGTATTAACACTTTGTCCACCATTTCCTGAAGAACGGAATACATCTATTCTTAAGTCATTTGGATTTATATTTACTTCTACTTCTTCTACTTCTGGTAAAACAGCAACTGTTGCTGTTGATGTGTGTATTCTTCCTCCTGATTCAGTAGAAGGTATTCTTTGAACTCTATGAACTCCTGATTCATATTTAAGTCTTGAGTATGCACCTTTACCTTTTATTAAGAAAGATACTTCTTTGTATCCACCAACACCTGTGTCACTTGCACTTAGTAATTCCATTTTCCATCTTCTTCTCTCTGCATATCTAGAATACATTCTAAATAAGTCACCTGCAAATAAAGCTGCTTCATCTCCACCAGCTCCACCTCTTACTTCAACAATAACGTTCTTATCATCATTAGGGTCCTTAGGTAACAATAATATCTTAAGTTCAGCTTCTAATGGTTCTACTTTATCTTCCATTTCAGATAATTCCATCTTAGCTAACTCTCTTAATTCTTCATCAGATTCTTCTTGTAGAATTTCTTTTGAGTCCTTTATATTACTTAATACTTCAGTATACTCTCTGTACTTCATTACTATAGGCTCTAAGTCAGAATGTTCTTTCATGAACTTTTGCCAAGTTTTTTGATCGTTTATTACCTCTGGATCACTTATTTTTTCAGTTAAATCTCTATATTTATCCTCTAATACTTCTAATTTTTTTAGCATACTTTTTCACCTCGTTTATTGTAGCATATCAATTGTTCATTATATCACATTTTAAAACCTATAACAACTCTATCAATACCCTGAATATCCTTCTTTGTGTATATTTTATTGTATCCATTGTTTTCCATAATATTTGAAACATCTTTAGCTTGATCATGACCAACTTCATAAGCTAATATACCGTTTGACTTTAAATAGTTATTAGACTGTTCTGTTATATCTCTATAAAAATCCAATCCATCTTCTCCACCCTCTAGAGCATTATATGGCTCATAGTCTTTTACTTGTGTATGTAACGTATCCATATCTCTCTTTGGTATGTATGGAGGGTTTGATACTATTATATCAAATTTTATATCCTTATCTTTTATTGAACTAAATAGGTCAGATTTTATAAATTCTATTTTATGATCAACACCATTGCTTATAGCATTTTTTTTACCAACTTCTAGTGGTATGTCTGATATATCAAAAGATGTCAATTTAGATTTTTCTATATATTTAGCCAAACTTATTGTTATAGCACCTGAACCAGTTCCTATATCAAGTATTTCTACTTTCTCTTTATCTTTACAAAGGTCTATTATCTCTTCAACTAGAGGCTCTGTATCTGGTCTAGGAATAAGGACGCCTTCCTTTACAAAAAAGTCCAATCCCATAAACTCTCTATTTCCTACTATATAAGCAACCGGCCTTCCTTCTAATCTATCTTTTATTAGTTCTAAAAATAAATCATATTGTTCTTTAGTTAATTCTTTATTTAAGTTTATATGAATATAAATTCTGTCTACATCCCCAAGAGCTTTTTGAAGAAGTATTTCTACGTCCAACCTTGGAGTATCACTCATTTCCTTAAGTTTTTCTGAGTATTTGATAATTATATCTCTTATCGTCATATTATCTCCTCTATTTTTCATCTATTATAGCTTTTAAAGCAGCTATTGCCACTTCTAACTGTTCATCGTCAGGTTCTTTTGTAGTAAATTTTTGTAGCATCATACCTGGATAAGCGACAATTTTAGTAAATTTATTATTATATTTCCCAAGAAATCTTATTATTTCATAAGATATTCCTGCAACTATAGGTATACATACTATTCTCATTACTACTCTAAGTATAGGATTAGGCCATCCAAAGAAAGAAAATAGTATTATAGATATAAACATAACTATAAATAAGAAGTTAGTACCGCATCTAGGGTGTAATCTACCAAATTTTTTAGCATTCTCTACTGTAAGCTCTAAATTATTTTCATAACAATAGATAGATTTATGTTCTGCACCATGATACTGAAATACTCTTTCTATATCCTTGCTTTTTGAAATTAGTACTATATACCCAAATAAAATACAAATTCTAATTGCTCCTTCTATCAAATTCAATAAAAGATCATTGTTTATTAATTTTGAAAATGCACCACCAACTATAGTAGGAAGTAATACGAATAATCCCACCGATAACACAAATGCTATTATCATAGATATTCCTATCATTACATCGTTAGATTTATCTTTAAACATCTTTTTAATGAATCTATCAAAAGCATCTTCTTCTACTTCATCTAAAAAAAACTCCGAAGAAAAATTCAGACTTTTTATTCCTTCTATCATGGTCTCTATTAATACAAAAGAACCTCTTAAAAAAGGAATCTTATCTATATTCTTCTCATTTATCCAACTTTTTATTTTATTTTTCCTTACTACTATCTCTCCATTACTTTTTCTTACAGCTATTGCTCTTTTTTCTTTAGACTGCATCATAACACCTTCTATTACAGCCTGTCCCCCAACAGATTGTTTCTTCATGCACTCACCTCTTTAATTTAGACTTTTATTGCTCATATTTCATTATAATACAAAAACACCCCTCAAAGTAAAACTTTAAAGGGTAGGTTGATTATATTTAAATTATTTTTTATCTCTATATACAACATGGCATTTTCTGCATCTAGCTTCATAACTTTCAACTGCACCTACTTGTATTATAGGATCATCATATCTTGCTGGTTCTCCATTTATTAACCTTTGTGACCTTGTAGCAGGCTGTCCACAAACAGAGCATATAGCTTGTATTTTATCAACAAATTCTGAAATAGCTAAAAGTTTTGGAGTTGGACCAAAAGGCTCGCCTTTAAAATCCATATCTAATCCAGCTGCTATTACTCTTATTCCCTTATCTGCTAAATCTACAGCTATTTCCACGATTTTTTCATCAAAGAATTGAACTTCATCTATACCTACAACTTGCGTCTTGTTATCTATAAAATCATATATTTCTTTCGAACTATTAATAGGTATAGCATTAACGCTGTCTCCACTATGAGAAACAACATCTTCTTTACTATATCTATCATCTATTTTTGGCTTAAATACAACAATGTTTTGTTTTGCTATTTTAGCTCTTTTTACTCGTCTTATAAGTTCTTCACTTTTACCGCTATACATAGGTCCTATTACAACTTCTATATATCCATGATTGACTGGTCTATACACGCTTAGTACCCCCTACTGCTTATAATTTCTATATTTATGTCAATTTAATTAATATTATTGTGATTTATTTAAATAAAAAAAATATCGCCAACGATATGAAGTTCATATGCACTCGGTTACATATGTTGTTCAAATAAAATAGGAGTTGGCTGCCCAACTCCACATTTATAAAGATTAGTCCATTTTGAATCTCTTCTTGAACTTGTCTATTCTTCCACCAGCTTCTATATTCTTTTGCTTTCCAGTATAGAAAGGATGGCACTCAGAACATATTTCTATTTTTATCTCGTCCTTAACAGAACCAGCTTGGAATGTGTTTCCACAAGCACAACGTACTTCTACAGCTTCGTATTTTGGTTGTATATCCTTTTGCATTCTATTCACCTCTTCTCTTTATTTTATAAATTAAATATATTAATTTTTCGTTTTGCATTATCAACTACACCATTATAACACAAGTTTTTTATCGGTACAAGCAGTTTTTGTATTCCTTTAAAGTGCTTTTATTGATTTTATAAATTCATCATTATTTTTAGTTCTCTTAAGTAATTCTATCACTTTGTCCGTAACTTCTAGAACTGAATTATTGCTCATTTCTCTTCTTAATCTCCAAAGAGCAGTTTTCTCTTCATCAGTAAGTAATAAGTCTTCTCTTCTAGTTCCAGACTTGTATATATCTACAGCTGGGAATATTCTCTTTTCAGCTAATTTCCTATCTAGATTTAATTCCATGTTACCAGTCCCTTTGAACTCTTCAAAAATTACATCATCCATTCTAGAACCAGTTTCTACTAATGCTGTAGCAAGTATTGTAAGCGAACCACCTTGCCTTATGTTTCTAGCCGCTCCGAAGAATTTCTTAGGTCCATGTAGTGCACCTGGATCAAGCCCTCCTGATAATGTTCTACCTGTAGGAGATATAGTTAAGTTGTACGCTCTTGCAAGTCTTGTTATACTATCTAATAATATTACTACATCCTTACCATGTTCAACTAATCTTTGAGCTCTATTTAAAACCATTTCTGCTACTTTAACATGATGACTTGAGACTTGATCAAATGTTGAATATATAACATCTCCATTTATTGATTCTCTCATATCCGTAACTTCTTCGGGTCTTTCATCTATAAGAAGTACTATTAGTTCAACATTAGGATGATTTTTAGCTATGCTATTGGCAACGTTCTTAAGAAGACTTGTTTTACCTGCTTTAGGAGGTGCCACTATTAACCCTCTTTGCCCTTTACCTATAGGAGATATTAAATCTATAAGTCTTGTAGCTATATCATTTTGGCTTCTTTCTAATGTTAATCTTTCCTCTGGGTAAATTGGCGTTAATAATTCAAATGCTCTTCTTTGTATTGCCGTCTCCGGATTTTCATCGTTTACTTTTTGAACATATAAAAGTGCTCTAAACTTTTCACCAGTCTTCGGGTGTCTAGTTATACCTTTTACTTTATCTCCAGTTTTCATGTTAAATCTTCTTATTTGAGAAGGAGATACATATACATCATTTTCTGTAGATAAATAGTTTGAACCTCTTAAGAAACCAAATCCATCAGGTAAAATTTCAAGAACTCCCATAACTTCATCTTCTTTTGAAGTATTAAATTCATCTACTATTTTAGATTCATCCACTGCTTTTGGAGTATAATAATTTTTGTTATTATTTCTTGAATTTCCATTATCTATACTAGATACTCTATTTTCATTTCTTTGGTATCTATTTTCATTTCTTTGATATCTATTTTCATTAGTACGGGAATTATTTTGATTATCTGCATCTCTCTTTTCATAAGGTTTGACATAAGTTTTATTTTCTTGTTTATTATCTACATGTCTAGGATCTACATACTTACGTTCTATCAATCTATTATCTGAAACACTCTTCTTTTCTTCTTTAACATCTTCTTTTTTATTTATTACTTCTTTTTCTACATTGCTCTTCTTATAATTCTCATTAATTATTTCAATCAATTCATTTTTTTTATACTTACTTATAGATTTTATACCTAATTCTTTAGCTGTATCTTTTAATTGAAGTAATGTTTTATTACTCAATTCGTCCAATGTTATCTCATCTAAACTCAAAAAAATCCTCCTCATCTATATCTCATTTATATAGTTTCCATTTATTTTTAGGGAATTAAAGGTGTGAAAAAGAAAAGTTTTACTTTACAAGTAATCTAATGATATCATCTTTAGTACATCATGGTCAACAAATAAAAAAGTAAAACCACTTATGCATCCAACATTATTATCTATATACTATATTCTGTACTATTTTTAACAATCTTAAACTATTATACACATATTTTTTAATGTGAAATCAATGGTTAAATTACTTTTTTTATATTTTAGTATAAAATAATAAAAAACTATAGAATCCTACATATTAAAGTATACATAGAATCTATAGCTCTTTTATTTAACCTTTAATTAAATTACTAAAAATTCATAAAGTTAACTTGAATGTATCTAGCCTTCAAAACAACTTATTATCTATTCCATATTGTATTTTTTCATTAATTCAACTAGTATCTCATTTTTATCTAAATTATGTATAGCATCAACAAATCTTATTGTTCCTGTTTTAGCTCTCATAACTACTGATTGAGTTTTAGCTTTATCACTTCCTATTTGTATAACACCTTTTAGTAAGTCACCTTCTGTTATCCCAGTTGCAGCAAAGAATAATTCATCTCCCCTTGCTAAATCATCTATGCTTAAAACTTTTTCAAGATCTTCATCCGAAAATCCCATTTCTTGGCATCTAACTTTTTCTTGTTCACTTAATGGATATATTTGAGCTTGCATATCTCCACCCATGCACTTTATTGCAACTGCAGTTATTACTCCTTCTGGGCCTCCACCTATACCCATAAGCATATCTATACCTGTATCTTCAAAACAAGTTGCTATAGCTGCTGCCACATCTCCATCACCAAACATTTTTATTCTAGCTCCTAATTTTCTAGCTGCTTGAATTATATCGTTATGTCTTTCTCTATCTTGGACTATTATAGTCATTTGCGTAGTTTTCTTCCCTAATGCCTTTGCTACATTTACTATATTTTCTTCTGGAGTTTTATTTAAATCTATACTTCCCTTAGCTTTAGGACCTACTGCTATCTTTTTCATATATGTATCCGGTGCATTTAATAAACTCCCTTTAGACCCCATCGCTATTACTGATATTGCATTAGGAAGTCCTTTTGCTATTAATGTAGTTCCATCTAACGGATCTACTGCTATATCAACTTCCCTACTTTCTTTTGTTTTCATACCTACTTTTTCACCGATATATAACATAGGAGCCTCATCTAATTCTCCTTCTCCTATAACTACTTCCCCATTTACCTTTACTGATTCAAAAGCTTTTCTCATAGCCTCAACAGCTGCACCATCAGCACCATTTTTATCGCCTTTTCCCATAAATTTTGATGATACTAATGCTGCTGCTTCCGTTACCCTAACAAGTTCTAATGCCAAATTTCTATCCATAATATATCCATCTCCTTAGTTAGTCTTATTAATAAAAATTATATATTATATTTTTTAATTAGTAAACATATATGTGTCATTTTATCAATTAGTGTATAACATTTATTTATATTTGTGATATAGGATGATTATTTTGTTTATTACATGCAAAAAGCTAGCCTTATTAAAAAGACTAGCTTTGTTTTACATCATAGATGCTAACATACCAAAAAGTGTTGTCATACTTGTAGCTACAAGAACAATCACTATAGATATAGCTATAAATTTATTTCTCTTTTTTTGTTTTTCCTTAGACATTCAATTCACCTCAACCCTATTTATTTTTTTCATATTTATCACAAATCTGTTTCAAATAATCTATAAATCCCTCTCTAAGTTCAGGTCTTTTAAGAGCAAAATCTACTGTTGCTTCTAAAAATCCTAACTTATCTCCAACATCATATCTTCTTCCTTCAAAGTTATATGCATACATAGCTTCTTTTTTAGATAGCAATTTCAAAGCATCTGTAAGTTGAACTTCTCCACCTTTTCCTGCTGGTAAATCTTCTAATATGTCAAATATTTCAGGTGTTATTATATATCTGCCAAGTATAGCTATATTAGATGGTGCTTTACCTGATTCTGGTTTTTCGACTAAATCTTTAACTTTATATACCCTGTCTTCTATATGTTTAGCAGATATTATACCATACTTATTAGTATCTTTTATATCCACTTTTTGGACACCTAGTATAGTAGTCCTATATTCTTCGTATGCTTCTATCAGTTGCTTTAAACATGGCACATCATTATCTACTATATCGTCTCCAAGCATTATAGCAAAAGGCTCATCTCCTATAAAATGCCTTGCACAATAAATAGCATCCCCTAACCCTTTAGGTTCTTTTTGCCTTATATAATGTATATTTATCATGTTAGATATACATTGAACTATATCTAATAGTTCTTTCTTACCTTTTTGTTCTAACTCCAATTCCAATTCTACTGATTTATCAAAGTGGTCTTCAATAGATTTTTTATTTCTACCAGTAATTATAAGTATTTCTTCTATACCAGATGCTACAGC
>NZ_DATIRC010000196.1:0-1533 GCF_035470145.1 Romboutsia sp. | reverse complement strand
TAAATGAGTTTATTGATGAATGGATACCTGATATGAAAAATGACAATTTAAAACCTTCAATATTTTGGATTAATGGGGATTCTTTAGTATCAGATTTCAATAAACTAAAAAATGACTTAGAATACGAAATAGGGAAATACTCAATTGGAGATTCAGCTTTAGAGGAATTATCAAAGGTAGCTTTATCAGATAGATATGAATACTTTATTGAGAAGATAGTAGAATCGAAAGAGGCTTGGTTCTTATATAATAATGGATTTGCTATGATAGATTATGAAGATGAAAATAGTAGAATACCAGTATGGAACAAAAGGGAGTATGCAGAATTCTTTATTAATGATAAATTTGAAGAATGTGTTATAAAGAGTATAAATTTAGATGAATTTATAGAATATTTATTACCTGATTTAGATAAAAACAACATATATCTTGATGTGCTTTATGATGGAGAAGGAGCTGTGGTAGCGGGTGCAACAGATATTTTATATTCTTTAAAGAATTATATGGAAAATAATGATTTATAAATAAAGTGGTTCATAAATTAAAGGCCAATAACGAGAGAACTATAAAAAGAGGAAATATATAGATGAAATAAATGGAGCTACAACAAATAAGATAGCATCTATTGAAAATGGAGGAAAGAAAATTTCCTATACATATGATAAAAATGGTAACATAGAAACTATAACAGAAAACTCAAAAACAACAAAATATTACTATAATGAACTTAATGAGCTTACAAAAGAAGAAGTAAGAAACAGTGAAGGAGTACTTGAAAAAACTATAAAGTATTCTTATGATGCTGGAGGAAATATCCTTAAAAAAGAAGAATACACAGGAGATTCAACAACTCCATCAAAAACTGATGATTACACATATGGTGATACAAACTGGAAGGATAAACTTACAGCATTTAATGGTAAAGCAATAACATATGATGCAATAGGAAATCCACTTACATATGATGGACAAACATTTAGCTGGGAAGAAGGAAGACAACTAGCAGGAATAAGTAAAAGTGGATTAAATATATCATATAAATATAATTCTGATGGAATAAGAACAGAAAAAACAGTAAATGGAGTTACTTTCAAATACCATGTTGTAGATGGTAATGTAACATTTGAAAGCAATGGTACAGATAATATTTATTATACTTATGATAGTGATGATAAACTTGTAAGTATAGAATTAAATGGAGTAGAATACTACTATGTAAGAAATGCTCAAGGAGATATAACAGGATTAATAGATGGTTCTGAAAATGAAGTTGTATCTTATAATTATGATACATGGGGTAGACTATTATCAATAGATGGAAGTTTAAAAGATAGTTTAGGTGTAAAGAACCCATATAGATATAGAGGATATAGATACGATACAGAAACAGGACTTTACTATTTACAAAGTAGATATTATAATCCTGAGTGGGGAAGATTTATAAATGCAGATAGTTTAGTTGGAGAAACAGGAGAACTATTATCTCATAATATGTTTGCATACTGTGCAAATGACCCAGTAAACAATGAAGAC
>NZ_DATIRC010000195.1:0-1825 GCF_035470145.1 Romboutsia sp. | reverse complement strand
ACAAACTTAGTAGAATTACTAGAAGCAGAAGGACTTCGTGACAAAGTTGTATTAATTTGTGGAGGCCCAAGAATTAGCCATGAACTTGCAAAAGAAAGAGGATATGATGCAGGATTTGGACCAGGAAAATTTGCACAAGATGTTGCAAGTTTTGCAGTAGTTGAAATGATAAACAGAAATTTGGTATAAATTTCAAAGAAATTAACATAATTTTTAGAAAATTTAGTATAATTAAATAAATATATTTATTTAAAAAAAATTAATGAGGAGGAATTATTTTGGAAAATCAACCAAAAACCAAAAGGAAGGCAACCGTAGGAGAGGCATTAATACCAGTATTATTTTTAATATCAGTTTTAGCTTATTCATTAATTAAATTAGACGCAGACCCGCATATACCACTTATATTAGGAGCACTTGCAGCAGCATTAGTAGGAGTATTTAAATTAGGATTCACATGGAAAGATTTAGAAGAAGGAGCTTTGGATACTATAAGAATGGCAATGCAAGCAATACTTATACTTATGGTAGTAGGGACACTAATAGGAACATGGATACTAAGTGGTACAGTACCAAGTATGATTTATTGGGGACTTGAAATAATATCACCAGCAGTATTTTTACCAGCAACATGTATAATCTGTGCAATAGTATCACTTGCAACAGGTTCTTCATGGACTACAGCAGGGACAGTAGGTATAGCAATTATAGGGATAGGCCAAGGCCTAGGAATGCCTTTACCAATTGTAGCAGGAGCTATAATATCTGGAGCATATTTTGGAGATAAAATGTCACCACTATCAGATACTACAAACTTAGCACCTGCAATGGCAGGAACAACACTATTTGAACATGTAAGACACATGATTTATACAACAGGACCATCACTTTTAATAGCACTTGTTTTATATACAATTATAGGTATGAAGTATTCAGGTCAAGAATTAGATTTAACTCAAATAGAGCTTATAAGAACTACACTAGAAGGATCATTTAAAACATTATCGCCAGTACTTTTAATACCACCAGTAGTAGTTATACTTATGGTTGTATTTAAAGTACCAGCTATACCAGGACTTATAGGAGGTGCTTTATTAGGGGCTATATTTGCAGGAGTTTTCCAAGGATCAGATTTAGCATCAATAATAGATGCATCTCACTATGGATATGTATCTGAAACTGGAGTTCAAGCTTTTGATGATTTATTAACTCGTGGAGGTCTTGATAGTATGATGTGGACAGTTTCACTTATACTATGTGCTTTAACTCTTGGTGGAATACTTGAAAAAACAGGAATGCTTGAAGCTTTAGCTGGTGCACTACTTAAGGTAGCAAAAGGAAGATTTGGTTTAGTGTTTGCAACAATAGTATCTTGTATAGGAGTAAACTTAGCAACAGGAGAACAATATTTAGCAATAGTTTTACCAGGAAGAATGTATAAAAATGAGTATAGAAAACTAGGATTACATCCTAAAAACTTATCAAGAGCTCTTGAGGATAGTGCAACATTAACATCTTCACTTATTCCATGGAATACATGTGGGGCATATATGTTTGCAACATTAGGAGTATCTCCAATTGCTTATGCACCTTTTGCATTCTTAAATTTAATAAATCCATTAATGTCACTTTTCTATGGTGCAACAGGTATAACTATGGAAAAATTGCCACCTGAAGAAATGAAGATAGTAGAACAAGAAATAAAAGAAGGTTTAATATAAAAAGTTCGCTTACATAATATCAGCGAAATATTTTACATAAAAGGGAGTGTCTTATAATGATTTTAATCATTATAAGACACTCCCTTTATTTTATCTCCTAGAAT
>NZ_DATIRC010000194.1:0-4743 GCF_035470145.1 Romboutsia sp. | reverse complement strand
GATAATTACTGTACACTTCCATTCCTTTAACACCACATGCAATAATAGCTTCAAGTAAAGAAGGATTTTCTTTAACGTTATTTCCAGGATGAGCTAGAATGGGAACTCCTTTACTTTCTTCAATCACTTTAACAGCTTCTTGTAAACTTATAAATTTTACTTCAGCATAGCCTGGCTTCCCTTGGGCACAATAGTCCCAATAAAAATTAACATACGGATTATCACTTCTAGAACCATTCTCATAATAGGGCTTTAATAATATATTCGTGTGCTCTTTATCAAATTTCATTGCAGCTTCAGCAATCATTTCACCATTTACTACACCGTTTCTAGACAAGGAAGAAATCACTTCATCTGAAAAATCTATTCCTAGTTCACGAACTAATCTCATACGTTTTTTTGAAGCAGTCTGCTCTTGTAATAATATATTCTCTTCGATTTCACTAAATATTGGATTGTTATAATCTATCCCGTAGCCTAATACATGTAGATTAACCCCATCGATAGTACAATCTAATTCTACTGCTGGAATGATTTTTATGTCTTTATCCTCGCAATACTCTTTTGCTTGTGCTATTCCCTTTACAGAGTTATGGTCTGCAATAGAAAAATATTTTATTTTTTTATAAGGGGCTTACTTTTTTATTTTGAAAAATTCATTTTAAAGTCGTTACTTTATTAAATATAATACTAATTATAAGTATGTATTTAATAACTATCTTAATATTTTTAAATCTAAAATAAAAAAGCGACCTACTTTATTTCGTTTTCTTACTATAATTCATATCAATCAAGTTAACATTACTATAAAATGTATCTTAGAAATAACATTTTTAATAAGTGTTTTTATTTTTGAATGTATTGCTATTACTTTAATTCACAAGTTATGAATAGTTTTTTAATCATTATAATCCCCTTGTAATAAAAAAATAAGAGCATCAGCTCCTACCTTAAAGTTCGCAATATAATAAAATTCTCTAAATAATTAATTATTTTACAAATAATGAAAGTACAATTAATAATACTGCTATAGGCAATCTTGCGAGACCAATTTTAATCCATGCCTTATCGCCAGAAATATTAGATACTTTTTCACGACCTTCTTTGTTAAAAACAACTAATATACCTTTTATAACCCATCCAATTGGTAATAAACACATTAAAATCCAGCTTGCCCAGTTTTTATCACTAGGAATAAAATTAATAAATGCTATAATATATAAAGCAATCAGACATATTGATATTAAAATAAACCAGATTGGACGTCGCTTCCCTGAATATGCAGATGCCTCTATCTTCTGCCACCTTCCCCCCATTATCATCATTGCTAAACTCGTAAAAACAACCCCTGCAGCAATAATAAATCCAAATAACCTTATAAATATCATGCAATACCACTCCCTTTTTATTTTTAAACCTTTAAACCTACAGAACTGTTTCCTTTACAGGAATTTTTCAATATTTTATGCATGAAAATATGAATTTGACACTCTTACTATGTTGCACCCTATTCTTTTTTATCTTTCTCTTTGATTTACAATCCATCATCAAGGACAGCTTTTCGTATATTCCATTTTTTTGTTTCATATCCAGTACTTCAACTTTATTATCAAATAATATTTACTTCTAATCCTTCAAATTCTTTGACTTCAGTATATTTATGTACAAATATAATAAACTCCATAAGCGAAATTCCCCCAAACCATTAGTTTGAGGGAATACAAAATACACTTCAATTTTCACTTAAAGACTTCAAAGCCTTTGATATTAGGCTATACCTTTTCTATCAGAGCTACAGTCTCAACATACCTCGTTTGCTGTATGTAGACAATATGTGGATGTAGTATTTATTTATCTTCATTGCTATATAAAAAGTTTTGATTTTATCGTAATTTAATAAAATTGCGAGCTTATCTATATTATATTATTCCTTCCATATTCACACTTAATTGTGATACGTTTGCCATAGCTTGCGCTACTAATCAAATTTAATATCCTGACTTGCGAGGTAGTCCCTGTTATTTATTCTAAATAACTAAGCTTCATTCTTTTGAGCTATTTTTCCTGTCGTTCTTTGGTCTATTTCTTTCTTCAGCTCTTTTAAATAAGATGAGAATTCCACCTTGTCCGCACCGTAAGTAAACTGTAAGTCATATTCTAGCGGAATCCAAGTACTAATATCCGCCTCGTTATGCTGAATCACTGCTTCTAAATTATCTAATGCTTTGTAAAGCTTTGCTTCATCAGTCTTACGTTCATTCATTTCCTTTAAAAGCTCTGTGAATTCCTCACGATAAGGAGTAGGGAAAGTTGCAATCCACTTAAAAAATATCTCATCCTCTTTTTCACTATCTTCTTCTCTCTTCTCAAAAGTAGGAATATCACCAGTAAAGGCTTCCCCTAAATCATGAATCAAACACATACGAATTACCTTGTCCATATCAATCTCTGGAAATTCATCACGCATTAATAATGCCATTAATGCAATACGCCAGCTATGTTCTGCTACACTTTCATGGCGTCCGCTCGATGTCCATGAGTGCCTAGTATTGCATTTTAGTTTTTCTGCTACTGTTAATATTTCTAGAAATGTTGCTGTATTCATACTAAGTTCCCCCTCACAAATTCATATTTATCTATATCATACCTAAAATATCTTTACTTCGCATTATATAATAATTGCGAAACAGATCTATATTGAATTATAACATAGTTACTATTTCTCGTCTGAGCACTAAAATAAATATTTTTGAGGACATTTATTTTAGTGTCATTACTGTTAAGTTATGGCACTTTTATTTTGTATATGAAACCATAAATATAATTTCTTGAACACCTTACTATTGAATTAATTACAATTATTGAACTTTAATAAGTATATAACTCAAAAATGACATGAGTCTAATCAAAAATTAAACTCATGTCATTTTTTATAAGTATCTAGTTAATTTATATATCTCCCTTACATATTTGCCCTCGAAAGTAAAATATTTTTACTATTTTTTAAATATCTCTATAGCTTTAATAGCTGTCTGTTTAGCAACTATTTTTAACTCTTTACTTTCTTCAATAACCTTTGATCTTTCATACTCATAATTTTTAAGCATAATTAAAGCCTTGTGAGATAAATCATCACCACTCCAATTATCGTCTACACTACCTATACATAATTGATTAACTAAATTTAGAAATGAATCAATCTTAGGATCATAAGATATTCCTATCATAGGAGTATTTGCAGATGCTGCAAATATAAGTGCATGTAACCTCATTCCTATCATTAACTTAGATTTTTTTATACAAAGTATTTTCTCTTCTATACTAGATTCATGTGGGAATATATCACAATCATTATTCATCATATCTGATACTTTTCTAGATGTTTCATAATCATGTCTTCCGTGCATCGGTAAGAACACAACGTTATATCCATTTTCTATAATATCATCACAAGCTTTTGCAACTTTCTTTAAAAAATCTGTTTTTGCTTTGTCCCAATCTCTAACACTTATACTTATGTAATCGCCTTCATATTTATCACATATGTTTGATTCAAATCTGTCTATACTAAATCCCATAACAGGATCTGGAACTAAATCAATTGATTTAGTTACTCCTATAGATTTTACTAAATCAATTGATTCCTTGTCCCTAAGAGTTATATAATCTGCTTTTTCAAAAGACTTTTTAGTAATCTTTTTATTTAAATTATCACTTATAGGACCCACTCCCTGTGCATATATAAACACAGGTTTTTTAACAAGTTTAGAAATTTTCATTATAAATGTGTAATACTTAATAGGTCTATTACTTGTGGCATCTTGTAGTAAACTACCTCCACCACTTATTAAGCCGTCGCTTTTTCTTAATTCATTATATATTTGTAGTATGTTCCATCTATTTATAGCTTCAACATTATAAGTTTTCTTTGTATATTCAATATCATTAGATAATACAACTATTTCAATATTAGCATCTTGGCTTCTTAAAGCAGTTATTATAGATTTTAATATTGCTTCATCCCCAACATTATGGTATCCATAATACCCAGATATTACCACCCTCATTTATTTACACTCCTTATTTACAAATAACTCTATTTTTTTAAATATAAATATATAAATAAGCCCTACTATAGCTCCTAAAACTATACCATAAAAAGATCTTAATAAAGAATATTTAATAGGTGTATGTAAATGTGTAAATGTATTTACTGTAGACATTGTTGCTATAGCTGCTGGTATTAACATATATTGCCCATATTTTATTTTTTCTTTTAGGAAATAATAACTTACAAGAACTGCTGGATATCCTATCATAAATTCTTTAGTTCTAGGTCTTACATAGAAGATTTCTTCTAGTAGTCTACGTATTTGTAATTCTAAATCACTTGCTGAACCTTCATTTCCACTTCTTCTTATATATATAACAGCACCCACCATAACTAATATAGCTATTATATATGTGTACCACTTTATCCCTTTTATATAATTTATAGCTTCTCTAGTAAACTCTTCAAAATTAGAAACCTTAGTTATTTTTAATTTTTTAAACACTCCCATTTCTGCTAAAATCCATATTGCTACAAGTACAGGTGGTAATATATATAACATTTTAACACCAGAGAATGATTTTAACTTAAGTATATACTCTGTTCCATATAATATAGAAGCAACTATTATACCTGTTGCTGTAGCTATAACCGATGTTATTATATATTTTATAGGTATTGATCTTATCTTA
>NZ_DATIRC010000193.1:0-1806 GCF_035470145.1 Romboutsia sp. | reverse complement strand
AATAAAAATGAACTGTTCCTTCAGAAAAAAACGGCCCCACCAATTGAAGGCAGGGCCTTATTGAATAAAAGTATTATAACACTCCTAATGCAGAAAGCAAGCTAATTATTTGTTTTTTAAAATAAATATTAGAATGCGTATTTAAACGTACAATAACGAAGTGTTATGCGAATAATGTCAGAGACGGATCTGTATGGCAAGGTTTGAAATTTGATCATACGTTTATGATATTTGTATGGTGAAGGAATTTGCATTACTTAATGTTACCAACTAATTTAAATTAAAAAGAAATGTAGGATTCGGACGGCATTTCTCAATCGAAACAAACAAGACGGATACAATATATAGTGACTATCTTTCAGTTTTCAAACTTTTGATACTTGAGAAAATTAGATACCAATAGGGGCTTTTGAAGCTGTTGATACCTTGCAACAAGTCCAAATATCTAATGATTACGAACTGATGTGATACTGAAAACATATCTAGTCCTCAGTATCAGCATATTAATGAAAACTTGGTAATCCACTCACCACTACATATTGTATGTGTCCATTCCAAATTACAATTAATTATGAAATTTTTCACTAAAGGTTTTCACCTAATTAACGATAATCAAATAAGAATATCAGAAAGAAAATATATTTTTTATCCAGGGAGGAACAAAATGAATTTGAAAAGGATTACCGAGGTTTTCTTAATACTGTTATCCGTAACAATAATCACAACTCCAGGTATCTCATCAGTATTTAAAACTCCAAGTAACTTATCCGTCAACAGTTTTAGTGAACTTCTTGATAAATCAAAAAAAGCTGAAAAAGCAGGCCATATGGAGGAAGCCCTAAAACTCCTAAAAGAGGCAAATAAACTTAAACCTGAAGACATTGTTGTTATTTGGAATATTGCGAAGATATATTATGCTAATAATAATAATCAAAAATGCATTGATTGGTGTAACAAAGGGCTTCAAATCAATGAGCGATCCACCAGTTTACTTCTTGGTAGAGGAATTGCCCAAAAAGAAGAAGGCAACTTGCATAAGGCTGAAGCAGATTTAAAAAAAGCTATTAATATAGATCCTAAATGGGAAGTGCCATATATAGTCTTAGGTGAAGTATACGAAAAGTATTCAAATAAGGAGTTTGACGATGGGGGATTGTTAGAGCTTGCAATAAAAAACTATGAAAAAGGTATGATTCTGGCAAAAACCAATAACAATCAAGAATTGGAGAAGTACGCTAAATCCGAATTAATTATTGCATTAATAAATGCATTCCCTGATGATGATTCTAAAGCGTTAAAATATAGAAAGCGGGCTGTGGAGTTGGGACCCAATCTTTGGATTACGAATTATAAATTGGCTGAGCAATATAATAGAGACGGCAAGTTAAAAGAAGCGTCCAAATGGGCCCAGAAAGCCATGGGAATTAACGGTATCCCAGATAATGAAAAAACTAAATGCGAATCAATAATTTATGAGGCGTATGTTTCTTCATTAAAAAGTGGAAGAGGGAAGGTTAAATCAATTAAAGACGCAGTTGCTAAATAAGATGCGTCTAATAGTACGGACTTCATTTATTCACCACCGGTAAATGCACCAAATGGCAAGAAAGAATATTTTGTTTGGCAGGGTAAACTTGATTCTGTAAAGGACAAATTTTTTGGGTCTGATATCTATTTAAAATTTGAAAATAGTGAATATAATGTTGAAATAAAAAACCATTGTGTCCATGAAGATGGGGTTTGGCAATCCCAATGCTTTACCCCATCTTCATGCCTGTATGTGGGCATATGACCGGATTCCTTAGT
>NZ_DATIRC010000192.1:0-2217 GCF_035470145.1 Romboutsia sp. | reverse complement strand
TATTACAAATATCCAACATGTATAGAAAAATACTATACTTTAACTTGGCATTATTTATATTTTCTATACATAAAAAGGTTGCTTTTATTTCATGTACAGTTTTAATTGTATTATCAATATGTTTTTCGTAGATTTTAATGGTGGAGATGATCGCTTTGGATATAATATAAACTGTAGAAATAACCTTTTAAAGAAATTAAATAATCAAAAGATCCTTTCTCAATTACAACTCCGCCTTTCATAACAATAATTTCATCATAATTTATTAGAATATTTTTTATAAGTTTATGAGTTACAACAATTAACGTTAAATCATCTAGTGCAAGTAAAGAACTTTCTAAGTTATAAGCTGTTTCATTATCAAGAGCTGATGTAGATTCATCCAGTATAAGTACTTTAGTATCATTTATAAGGGATCTAGCTATTGCAATTCTTTGCTTTTCTCCACCAGATAACTTATTACCATTTTCACCAACTAAAGAATTTATTCCATTTGGTAATCTACTTATAAGCCCCGAAATACCTGCTCTTTCACAAGTTTTTAAAACTGTCTCATCACTATGATTAGAGAATAATTTTATATTTTCTTTTATAGATTCATCAAACATAAACACATTTTGCTGTATCATAGACATATTTTTGTATAAAT
Source organism: Romboutsia sp. (assembly GCF_035470145.1). GTDB lineage: Bacteria > Bacillota > Clostridia > Peptostreptococcales > Peptostreptococcaceae > Romboutsia_D. The sequence continues at coordinate 1,568 of NZ_DATIRC010000192.1, read as the reverse complement.
CAGAACTATATATAGACTTTAAATCATTATCATCTATACTTATGCTTCCATCATAATCATTGTAATATCTCATAAGTAACTTTATTAAAGTACTCTTTCCGCATCCACTTTCTCCAACTATAGCATACTTCTTATTTTTCTCAAAAGTTAAGTTTACATTACCTAATGCTTTTCGTTCATCATTATAAGCAAAACTTAAATCTTTAACTTCAATAGCTTTTTCAAAATTTTTAAGTCTAACTTCCTCAAAATCATCATTAGATACCTCTAATATATTTTCAATTTTATTAGCTATAAGAGAAACTGATTTAATTTGATTAATTAAAGATATACTAGTCTTCACTGGTGCCACTATATGCGTACTAAGTTGTATTATTATTATTGCAGTACCTACCGATATATTACCCTTGTACATTAAGTATCCACCTAATATTAATACCCCTAGGTAAATAGTTACACTAAAAGATAATGAAAAACCTCTTACTATTGACTCTAATATAGAACATTTTCTCTTTGATGCTTCTACTCTATTAGAACTATTTCTAAAAATATTATTTATCTTATTACTTATGTTAAATCCTTTAATCACCTCAAACCCCGAGAATAAATCTTTAGTTACAGACGTTATTTCTTCTAGATTTGTAGAATAATTATTTTTTTGTATTACCAACTTTTTAGAAAGCGCATTAGGTATTATAAATCCTAATATTCCAAATACACATATAACTATTACTATAAGTGGACTTATAGTAAATAATACTACTAAAGATATCACAAAGGATAATAGAGATGATATGACTTGAAATATATTATTTAAAAAGCTATCTTCTATTAATTTAATATCATTATACAATATGGATATGTATCTACCACTATTATCTAGTGAAAAATCTTTTATATCTTTGTCCATTATTTTAGAAAATATATCTGTCCTTAAATAATTTATAGTATTTTTTACATAATTAGACATAACTAATCCATCTATGTACTCTACTAAGAACATTATGAATATAAGTGAAATAGTCATAATTAATATAGGTAAGAACTTATCTTCTTGTCCACTTGCAAATGTATCTATTATAAACCCCATCATAAAATCGAAGCATATGCTTGCTAGTGCTACTAAGGAAACTGTTACTATTCTAGCTATAAATTGTACCTTATATTTTAGTACATACTTCCACAACATCTTCATTGTCTAAATCCCCTCCCGTTGTAACTATTAATTTTTTCGTCTTTATATAATAATCTTTTATTATACTATAATTATATATAAACTAGTCATTTTTTTTAAATACGCACATCTTGCTTAGTTGGGGAAATGAATGCAACCTTGTATGTTATGTCCATTATCTATTAAACTAATTTAAAAAAGAGATTAAACATACATTGCTTAATCTCTTTCTTTATTTGAATTTATATAATTTTAATCATTTTCATCTAACCATTTAGTTAGAACTTCTATATATTTATCATTTTCTTCAACAAACGGCATGTGTCTTGAATATTCAAATAGTTCCCATTTGCTATTAGAAATTCTGTCATACATAGTTTTTGCAATATATGGT
>NZ_DATIRC010000191.1:0-1744 GCF_035470145.1 Romboutsia sp. | reverse complement strand
CCTCTTTACATATTTGACTTATCTTTACATTATCGTAACCATACTCTGAAATTAATTTCATTGAAGTATCTAATATTTGCTTTTTAGTTTCTATAGCTTGAGCTTGTCTTTTAGTTAAATTACCTTCTTTCATTTTTAAATCTCCTACTTTCACTTCTATATATAACAATTTAATTATACACAATATTTTATATTAGTAAAGTTTTATGAAAATGTTTTTACACTTTGAATAAAAAATATTGACAATAAACTAACAACGAGTTATTATTTAATTAATAATTTAACAGAATCTGTTCTGCGAATTAATTCTGTTAAAAGAAGGGGGAAATATTTATGAATAAGTATCAAAATATTTTTGAAAGTATGAAGATTGGAAAAGTAGAACTTAAGAACAGATTTTCTATGGCACCTATGGGACCTATAGGTTTTGCAAATGAAAATGGAAGCTTTAATCAAAGAGGAGTAGATTATTCTGTTGAAAGAGCTAAAGGTGGAACAGGACTTATAATAACTGGTATTTGTAATGTAGAAAATGAAATAGAAGAAATCGCAAGACCTTCTCTTCCATGTCCAACTATAAACCCTACTGCATTTATTCTTAGTACAAAAGAAATGACTGAAAGAATACATGCATATGGTTCTAAAATATTTCTGCAGTTAACTGCTGGATTTGGTCGCGCAGGCCTTGGGCATATAATTAAAAAGGCTGTTGCACCATCTGAAATAGAAAATATATGGGATCCAAGCTTAATACATAGAGAATTAACAGTAGAAGAAATAAAAAAATATATACAAAAGTTTGCTGAAGCTGCTGCAATAGCTCAAAAATCTGGATTTGATGGAGTGGAAATACATGCAGTTCATGAAGGATACTTATTAGATCAATTTGCTATAAGCTTATATAATAAAAGAACTGATGAGTATGGTGGAGATCTAAGAGGAAGACTTAAATTTGCAACAGATATAGTTAAAGCTATAAAAGCTACTTGTGGAGAAAATTTCCCAGTTTCACTTAGATATAGTGTAAAGAGTTTTGTCAAAGATATAAGACAAGGTGGACTTCCAGGTGAGGACTTTATTGAAAAAGGTAAGGATATTGAAGAAGGATTAGAAGCTGCTAAGATATTAGTTGAAGCAGGTTATGATGCTTTAAACGTGGATGTTGGAACTTATGACTCTTGGTACTGGAACCACCCACCTATGTATTTTGGAAAAGGTGGAATGTACTTACCATATACTAAAGCGGTTAAAGAAGTTGTAGATGTTCCTGTTTTATGTGCTGGTAGAATGGAAGATCCAGAAATAGCATCTAGGGCAGTTGCAGAAGGTATGTGTGATGGTGTAAGTTTAGGTAGACCTCTTCTTGCAGATCCAGAAATACCGAATAAGATAAGAAAGAATAAGGCTGATAAAATACGTCCTTGTTTATCTTGTCATGAAGGTTGTATGGGAAGAATTGCTAATGCTGGAATTTTATCTTGTGCAGTAAATCCACAATGTGGTAGAGAGGAAATATATAAATTAACTCCTGCATGCACTAAAAAGAAAGTTATGATAATAGGTGGTGGAGTAGCTGGTATGGAAGCTGCTAGAGTTTGTGCTCTTAGAGGTCATGAAGTAAATCTTTATGAAAAGAGTGATAAACTAGGTGGTAATGTTATACCAGGCGGAATACCTTCTTTCAAAGAAGATGACCATAAACTAATAAAATGGTTTGAAGGTGAATTAAGAGACTTAAATGTAA
>NZ_DATIRC010000190.1:0-36554 GCF_035470145.1 Romboutsia sp. | reverse complement strand
TAGAAGTTGATGCTATAGGAAAAAAACCTGGCGTGTATTCTGCTAGATTTGCAGGAGAAAATGCAACTGATGAAGAAAATAGACAAAAGTTAATTAAGTCTTTAAGTAATATTCCTGCAAGTAAAAGAACAGCAAGATTTGTTTCAGCAATAGCTGTGGTATTCCCAGATGGAAAAGAATTTGTAGTTAGAGGAACTTGTGAAGGTACTATAGGATTTGAGGAAAAAGGTAAAAATGGATTTGGATATGATTCTTTATTTATAGTAAATGGATATAATAAGACTTTTGCAGAAATGCCAGCAACTATAAAAAACAGCATAAGCCATAGAGCTAATGCCCTAAAATTAATGAAAAGTGAGTTTAATAAAAGGGTAGTGAGATAATGAAAGTAGGAGTAGTAAGTGATACACATATGATGAAGAAATTCATCGATGAAACTATACCATACTTAAAAGAATGTGATTTAATAATTCATGCAGGAGATAATTTTTCGGATTCAAAGTATATACATAGTATGACAAATGTAGGAGTCATGGCAGTTAGAGGAAACTGTGACGTTGATAATGTAGAGGATGAATTAGTTTTTGAAGTAGAAGGTAAGACTATATTTTTATGTCATGGAGATAAATATGGTGTGAATGTGAAATATGGAATAGATATGCTAAAATCAAAAGCAAAGTCTATGAATGCGGATATAGTTATATTTGGACACACTCATACTCCTCTATGTATAGAAGAAGAGGGAATACTATATTTAAATCCAGGAAGTGTATCACTTCCAAGACAAGTAAAATATAGAAGTTTTGTTACACTAGATATTGAAGATGAAAAAATACAGATACAAGAAATAAAACTATAATATATGTTTATAAGCAATGCAACTGAGGCTCATAAATCAATGGAACACTTGTAAATAAAAAAACTTATGTGCTATAATTAAAGAGTTAAACTATAAGTATAATGGATTTAAATTCCATATACAAATTATTACATAACGATATAGGAGGATTAAGTCAATGAAAGCAGAATTAATTAAAAAAGAAGGCAACAAAGTGACTTTAAAAATAACTGTAGATAATAATAAATTTGAAGCAGCAGTAACAAAAGCATACAACAAAAACAAGGGTAAATATAACATACCAGGATTTAGAAAAGGTAAAGCTCCAAAGGTTGTTATAGAAACTCAATATGGAAAAGGAATATTCTATAATGATGCTATAGAAATACTATTCCCAGAAGTTTATCCTGAAGCTATAAAGGAATTAAACATAGATCCGATAGATAGACCAGACTTAGACGTTGAAGAAATAAGTCAAGACAATGGATTAGTTATGGTTGTTAACGTTGAAGTTAAACCAGAATTCGAATTAGGAGCTTACAAAGGTATAGAAATAGCTAAAGTAGATAATAATGTAAGTGAAGAAGAAGTAGAATTAAACCTACAAGAAATGGTAAATAAAAATGCTAGATTAGTAAGCGTAGAAGATAAAGCATTAGAAAATGGAGATACAGCTGTTATAGACTTCGAAGGATTTGAAAGCGGTGTAGCTTTTGAAGGTGGAAAAGGTGAAAACTATAACTTAGCTATAGGATCAAACACATTTATACCAGGATTTGAAGAGCAATTAATAGGTAAGAAAGCAGGAGAAGAAGTAGAAGTTAACGTTACTTTCCCAGCGGAATACCATGCTGAAAACTTAGCTGGAAAGCCAGTTGTATTCAACGTAAAAGTAAATGATGTAAAGGTAAAAGAATTATCTCAATTAGATGATGAATTTGCTAAAGATACTAGTGAGTTTGATACTTTAGCTGAATTAAGAGCTGACGTAAGAGCTAAATTAGAAGCAGATGCTAAAAATAATGCAGAAGCTGAAATGAGAAATGCTATAGTTGAGAAAGTTGCTGCAAATACAGAAGTAGAAGTTCCAGAAGCTATGGTACAACATCAAATAGATAATATGTTAATGGAGCTTAACTACCAATTACAATACCAAGGATTAAACTTACAACAATTATTAGAAATGACAGGAAGAAGCATAGATGAATTAAGAGAAGAAAGAAAAGCTGATGCAGCTAAATTAGTAAAATCTTCTTTAGTATTAGAAACTATAGCTGATGTAGAAAAGATAGAAGCTACTGATGAAGATTTCAATGCTGAAATAGAAAAAATGGCATCTATGTACAATATGGAAGTTGATAAGTTAAAAGCTTCTTTAAGAGAAACAGATGTTGAAGATATAAAAGGGCAAGTAAAAATAAGAAAAACTATAGACTTATTAGTTGACAATGCAATAATAGCTTAATTTTTTACAGTAGCCTAATAGGCTACTGTAAATTATATATAAAAAAATAGAAGATATAGAGGGGGTATGATCCATGGCATTAGTACCTGTAGTAGTTGAACAAACAGGAAGAGGAGAAAGATCGTACGATATATATTCTAGATTATTAAAAGATAGAATAATATTTCTAGGAGATGAAGTAAATGACGCCACAGCAGGCCTTATAGTAGCTCAGTTACTATTTTTAGAGGCTGATGATCCAGATAAGGATATATATTTATATATAAATTCACCTGGAGGAAGTATAACTGCTGGGATGGCTATTTACGATACTATGCAATATATTAAGCCAGATGTATGTACTATATGCATAGGAATGGCTGCATCTATGGGAGCATTTTTATTAGCAGCAGGAGAAAGAGGAAAGAGATTCGCTTTACCAAATAGTGAAATAATGATACATCAGCCATTAGGTGGAACTAGAGGTCAAGCAACAGACATAGAAATACACGCTAAAAGAATAATAAAAATGAAGGAAACTTTAAATAAGATACTATCAGAGAGAACAGGTCAGCCATTAGAAAAAATTCAAATGGACACTGAACGTGATAACTTCATGGTTGCAAGTGATGCCAAGGAATATGGCTTAATCGATGAAGTAATCACAAAAAGACCGTAGATAGGAAGAGGTGCTTAATATGTCAAAATATGAAGAGAAAAGACAGTTAAAATGTTCATTCTGCGGTAAAAACCAAGAGCAAGTTAGACGATTAATTGCAGGACCAAATGTTTATATATGTGATGAATGCGTTGAACTTTGTGATGAAATAATCCAAGAGGAAATAGATGAAACTATTGAAGAGGATACTACATCTTTACCAAAACCAAAGGAAATGATGGAAATCTTAAATGATTATGTAATCGGGCAAGAAAGAGCTAAAAAAGCCTTATCAGTTGCTGTATATAATCATTACAAGAGAATCTACAGTAAGAAAGTTAATACTAAAGATATAGAGATACAAAAGAGTAATATACTTTTACTAGGGCCAACAGGTTCAGGAAAAACTTTATTAGCTCAAACTTTAGCGAAAACTCTTAATGTTCCTTTTGCAATGGCTGATGCTACATCATTAACAGAGGCAGGATATGTTGGAGAAGACGTAGAAAATATTCTTTTAAAACTTATCCAAGCAGCTGACTTTGATGTAGAGAAAGCTGAGAGAGGTATAATTTACATAGATGAGATAGATAAGATTGCTAGAAAATCTGAAAATCCATCTATAACCAGAGATGTTAGTGGAGAAGGTGTTCAGCAAGCGCTTCTAAAAATATTAGAAGGAACAACTGCAAATGTTCCACCACAAGGTGGAAGAAAACACCCTCATCAAGAATTCTTAAAGATAGATACTACTAATATATTATTTATATTAGGAGGAGCTTTCGATGGAATAGAAAAGATAATCCAAAAACGTGGTGGAGAAAAAACACTTGGATTTGGTGCTAAGATAGAAAGTAAAAAAGAAATGGATTTAGGAAAAATATATGCTCAAGTTCTTCCAGAAGACTTATTAAAGTTTGGTATAATACCAGAGTTTATAGGGAGAATTCCAGTTATAGCTACTTTAGAGTTATTAGATGAAGATGCTTTAATGAGAATATTAAAAGAACCTAAAAATGCTTTAGTAAAACAATATAAAAAATTGTTAGAACTAGATGATGTTGTACTAGAATTTGAAGAAGATGCTCTTCGTGCTATAGCTAAAAAAGCTATAGAAAGAAACACAGGAGCTAGAGGGCTTAGAAGTATAGTTGAAAATACTATGATGGAAAGTATGTTTGAAGTTCCTTCTAGAGATGACATCAAAAAAGTTATAGTAACGAAAGAAGCTGTTGATGATGGGGCACAACCAGCTATAGTACTCAAAGACCAAGAAGAAAGTGCATAATTTAAAAAGGAGCTTTGAAGGCTCCTTTTTAAATTGAATTATAAAGTATAGATTTTTGATTTTTAAAATATATAATGTTAATTAACAGGGGGGTCTTAAAGACTTCTTTTTTTAATCGGATAATTAAATAGTATAATAGGGATCTTTTTTAAAGATTATTTAAATAAATTAAAATTATCATTTTATTTATATTTATTTAGATATTATAAAAATATTATACCAATAATACCATAAATAAAAACTATAGCTATGGAGCCAACTTTTTTCGTGTATAATAGAAAGAAAGAAGACAAAAAAGCTAGTACTCCATATGAATCCCATGATATATTTAATGCTGATGAAAAAGTAGCCGATAGCATAAATCCAAGGGTTATAGGTCTAAGGGTAGTAAGTAGATTTTCTATTTTAGGATTATCTTTACATTTATTAAATAATTTTGATACTATAGTTAATCCAATTGTTGAAAAAATTATAACCCCTATTGAAGCAAAAATAGAACCTAATATACCAGATACTTTAAATCCAACGAACGTAGCACAGTTGATAGCTATTGGACCGGGTGTAGATTGAGATAAAGCTAATAAATCTAAGAATTCTTGATTTGAGATAAATCTATATTTATTTATAAATTCTTGTTGAATAAATGGTAACATAGCATAGCCACCACCAAAACTGAAAGCACCTATTTTTAGAAATATAAGAAAAATTAGGATTGTTTTATACATAAGCTATAGGCACCTCCTGCAATTATTAAGTAAATAGGACTTATATTAAATACCCCAATTGACATAAATGATATAATTAATAACAGGATATTTTGTTTTGATTTAGGTAGTTTATGGAAAAGATTGATAAAAGCATAAAGCAAAAGAGAAATTACAACAGGGCTAACACCCTTGAAAAATGTATCAAGCAATTTAGAAGATCCATTATTAAAATATAAATAGGATAAGGCTAAAACAATTACAAATGCTGATAGTATAGAACCTAGAGTACAAACTATAATTCCAGGTATTTTATAAAGACGATAACCCAGTAAAACAGATATATTAACAGCCATAACACCAGGGAAACTTTGAGCTATAGATAAATAATCTATAAATTCTTCTTGAGTTAAAAGTTTTTGTTTATATACAAGTTCATCTTCTATGAGAGGAACCATAGCATAACCGCCCCCAAATGTAAAGGTACCAATCTTTACAAAAGTTAAAAATAAATTTAACATTAATATAACCTCCGTAGTTTTAAAATTATATGTAAGTATATTACTATTCATATTATATCATAATAAAATAAGACTAAAATATACTAATAAGTTTGTATTAATGTTGAAAATTAAGTTTCGTAAATATATAATATATAAAGCAATAAAATCTAGCACTTTAAGGAGTGATATTAGTGGAACAGAATTATACTAAAATAGAACATGAATTACCGTTAATTCCACTTAGAGGATTAGCGATATTCCCATATATGATATTAAATTTTGATGTAGGAAGAGAAGTATCACTTAAAGCTTTAGATGAAGCTATGTCAGCCGAAGAATTAGTATTTTTAACTTCTCAGAAAGCGGCAGAAGTTGATGAGCCTACAGAAGAAGATTTTTATCATGTTGGGACAATCTGTAAGGTTAAGCAGATGATAAAGCTACCAGGAGAAACAGTACGTGTATTAGTAGAGGGAATTTCAAGAGGTAGAGCAAAAGAGATAAAGTTAGAAGATGGATATTTTAAAACGATAGTAGATGAAATAGTTTTTGATGCTGAAAATGCAGAGGAAGATGTAGAAGTTGAAGCTTTTGTAAGAAATATATTTGATGCATTTGAAGAGTACATAAACATAGGTAATCGAGTTTCACCAGAAATACTTATATCGTTAGCTGAGATAGACAATGTAGATCGTTTTATAGATACTATAGCAGCAAATATATACTTAAAACCAGAACAAAAGCAACAAATATTAGAAGAATTTGATATTAAGAAAAGACTAGAACTTATTTATACAATTCTTTTAGAAGAAATAGATATATTAAAAATCGAGAAAAAAATAACTCTAAGAGTTAAAAAGCAAATGAACAAAGTCCAAAAAGAATATTACCTTAGAGAACAATTAAAAGCTATACAAAAAGAGTTAGGTGAAGAGGAAGATATAAATTCGGAAGCTGACGAATATAGAGCGAAGCTTAAAAAAATAAAAGCTCCAAAAGAAACTAAAGAAAAAATAGCTAAAGAAATAGAAAAGTTTTCAAAGGTATCTCCAATGTCTCCTGATTTATCAGTAAGTAGAGCATACTTAGATACTGTATTTTCTCTGCCTTGGAATAATGAAACAAGAGACAAGCTAGATATAGTTAAGGCTAAGGAAATATTAGATAATGAACACTATGGTTTAGAAAAAGTTAAAGAAAGAATATTAGAATATCTAGCAATAAGAAAGTTATCTAAATCTTTAAAAGGACCTATAATATGTTTAGTTGGACCTCCGGGAGTTGGTAAAACATCTATAGCTAAATCAATAGCTAATTCTTTAGGTAGAAAATTTGTAAGAATATCTTTAGGTGGAGTTAGAGATGAAGCTGAAATAAGAGGACATAGAAGAACTTATGTAGGAGCTATTCCAGGAAGAATTGTAAATGGAATAAAGGAAGCTAAAACTAAAAATCCAGTATTCTTACTAGATGAAATAGATAAAATGTCTACAGATTACAAAGGGGATCCATCATCGGCAATGTTAGAGGTGTTAGACCCTGAACAAAACAAAGACTTTGTAGATCACTACTTAGAAATGCCTTTTGATTTATCTAAAATATTATTTGTAACTACTGCAAATAGTTTAAGTACTATACCAAGACCATTACTAGATAGAATGGAAATAATAGAGGTATCAGGATATATAGAAGAGGAAAAATTAAACATAACTAAAAAATATTTACTTCCAAAGCAAATTAAAGAACATGCTTTAAAGTCTGAATTTATAAAAATGAATGATGAAACTATAAAAGATATAATAAATTCTTATACTAGAGAAGCTGGGGTAAGAAACTTAGAAAGAACTATAGGTAAAATATGCAGAAAGGTTGCTAAGAAGTATGTTGAGAATCCTTCTTTAGAAGAAGTTGTAATAACTAAATCAGACTTAGATGAGTATTTAGGTAAAAATAGATTTAGACATCAATTAGCAGGCTCTAAACCAGAAGTAGGGCTAGTAACTGGACTTGCATGGACATCTGTTGGAGGAGAAACTTTAACAGTAGAAGTTAATGTACTTAAAGGAAAAGGTCAAATTGTTTTAACTGGAAAGTTAGGAGATGTGATGAAAGAATCTGCTCAAACTGCTATATCTTACATAAGATCAATAGCTGATAGATTCAATATAGACCATGAATTCTATAAAAATAATGACATACATATTCATATACCAGAAGGTGCAGTGCCAAAAGATGGACCATCAGCAGGGATAACTATGGCACTAGCTGTTATATCATCATTAACAAATATACCTGTTTTAAATAATATAGCTATGACAGGAGAGATAACTCTTAGAGGAAGAGTCTTAGCTGTAGGTGGTGTTAAAGAAAAACTATTAGCAGCACATAGAGCAGGAATAACTAAGGTATTACTTCCAAAAGAATGTGAAGCAGATTTAGATGAAATACCTGAAAATATAAAAGAAAAAATGGAATTTGTGCTTGTTGAACATATGGATGAAGTGTTAGAACATGCATTATTAAGGAATGGTGAAAAATAATGAAAATTAGAAGCTCAGAAATAACAATGAGTGCAGTAAATAAATCACAATACCCAGACGAAGGTATACCAGAAATAGCTTTAGTTGGTAGATCAAATGTAGGAAAGTCATCAACTGTAAATACTCTACTAAATAGAAGAAATTTTGCTAGAACAAGTCAAACACCAGGTAAGACAAGAACTATAAATTTCTATCTTATAAATAAAGAATTTTTCTTTGTAGATCTTCCGGGTTATGGATATGCTAAAATAGCTAAATCTGAAAAAGACAAATGGGGAACTATAATGGAGAGATATCTAGAAGATAGAGAGGAATTATGCTCTATTTTCTTACTTGTAGATATTAGACATGAACCAACTAATGATGATGTAATGATGTACGAATGGATAAAGCACTTTGGATATAACTGTGTAGTAATAGCTACAAAAGCAGATAAAATATCGAGAGGCCAATATCAAAAGCATATAAGTATAATTAGAAAAAAATTACAATTAGAAAAAGATGAAAAAGTAATACCATTATCTTCTCTTAAAAAAACAGGGGTAGAAGAAGTATGGGACGAAATAATCAGACAATATAATGAGCATGGTTATGAAATAACTGTAGACTAGTAATATATATTTAAAGGAGTGGCTATTTGCTACTCCTTTTCAAATATGAAATTAATTTGTAAATAAAATGGTTTAGTTAGTAAGAAGGTAAAATAATTGATGTAATTTATAGCTTTAATACAACATGATTAAATTTAAATTTTTCACATAAAATAAACTCTAGGTAGTAACCAAACAAAGGTCTTATTAATATACTAATAAAATAGAATATAAATCTTTAGGGGGTACTTATTATGGAAAATAAAGTTGTACAATTATTCCCAGGTGGCAATACAGCAAATGGGCCATATAATTTTTTTGAATATATGATACCAAGCAACGTAAATAGGATTTTTTGTTTAAAAGGTGGTCCAGGAGTAGGTAAATCATCATTAATGAAAAAGATTGCAAAAGAGTTTATAGATAAAGGATATGAAGTTGAGTTACACTATTGTCCATCAGATCCAAGTTCTTTAGATGGAGTTGTAATAAAGAAATTAGGAGTGGTGTTGCTAGACGGAACAGCGCCTCATATTGTTGATCCTAAAGATCCAGGTGCGATAGATGAAGTGGTGAACTTAGGTGATTATTGGAATTTAGAAAATATGGAGAAAAATAGAAAAGAAATTGTAGAGTGTGGAAAAGACATAAATGATTCATTTAAAAGAGCATATAAATTTTTAAAGGCTGCGGAACCTATATATTATGATATAGAAGAAAAATATAGAGCTTGTATGGATTTTGGTCAGGTAAATTTATTAACAGAACATTTCCTTTATGATTTATTTAAAGATGCAAGTAGTACAGGAATTTATAAAAAAGAAAGACATTTATTTGGAACGGCTATAACTCCAGTAGGGCATTTAGATTATACAGATAGTATTCTTAGTAAAGTATCTAAAATATATCATTTAAACGGAAATATAGGAACTGGTAAAACAACATTTTTACAAACAATCTGTGATAAAGCGGTTAAAAAAGGAATGTATGTGGAAGTATATCATTATCCACTTATAAAAGAAAAATTAGAAACGATAATAATTAAAGATTTAGATATAGGAATAACGGTGAGTAGTTTATTTGAAGGAAAAAATACTATCGACTTAAATAAATATTTAAATCAAGAAAAATTATCTAAGTATGAAGAAGAAATAAAATTTGACGAGAAGGTTTTTGACGAATTAATAGAATATGCTATTGATAATCTAAAAAAGGCAAAAGCTAAACATGATGTTATAGAAACATATTATGTTCCTAATATGAGATTTGATGAGATTGAACCGTTAAGAGTTGATTTAGTAAAAAGAATATTAAAATATGAAAAATAAATATACTAGATAGAATATATTTCAGAATGAATTTTTCAGTAAAATTTAAATATTTTTATAATGCTATATAAAATTAACAATAATAAGCTGTAGAGATAGGTATGATTTATTTAATCCTAAATTCTACAGCTTTTGTTATTAAAATTAAAAGTTAGATTATTTAAAATCTATAGGTCATTATTTAAATATAAAACCTTTATAATATAAATATTAATCTTTTTAACTAAATTCATGAATTATTTTTTATGATAGATATTTATTGTAAATAATATTAAAATAAATATGATATTTATAAATTTAAAACTTAAATACAAAAACAGGGAGTATATTGGTATGAAAAATAGACATGTGTTGATAATACTAATGAGTGCAATAGTAGGAATATTTGTTGGTATGATGATGAAGGAATATGAAAGAAAAAATGACATGTATATAAGTAAAGATAAATATACACGAAAAGAAATATATTCAACTAATAAAGAGATCAAAAAATTAAATAAGGAGAAGAAAAAGGTAGAAAATGAATTAGAAGATTTAAAAAATAAGTATGAAGATATAGAAAATATAAAGCAGGTAGAAGACTTAAAATCAAATTTATCATACACCGATATTAGTGGTAGTGGAATAGTTATAAAGATAGATGCTATAAATGAAGATGTAGGGAATATAGCAAATCTAATTGATTATAATAAGATATTAGTGAACCTCATAAATGAAGTTAAAGTCAATGGAGGAGTATTCATATCTATAAACGAACAAAGAATAAATCAATATTCTGAAATAGTTCTAGCTGGGAGCCATATAAATATAAATTCTATTCCAATTGCTCAACCATATGAAATAAAGGTTATTGGAAATACATATGAGTTATATAAATATGTAGATAAAGAAAGCAATTACTTAAGAAGTATAGATAATAATTATCCTATAAAATTAAATCTTAAGGTAGATGAAAATATAAATATGAAAAGAATGAATCTACCAAATAAATTAGAGTATATAAAGGGTGAGTAAAATAATTTTACAAGAAAGCAGATTAACTAAGTTAATACCAGAGAAGTTAGCCAAAAGATATAATGTATTTCCAATTGAAATAAAGGATAATAACTTACATATAGAAATAGAAAATGAAGATATATATGCTATTAGTGATTTGAAGTTAGCTACGGGAATGGATATTGTCTTAGAAAAGAGAGATAAGGATACAATTACTAAAAAAATAAATAAATATTATAAAGGTGAAAATAAATTAGATGAGGGCTATGCTAAAAATTTATTCAAAGAAATTTTAAGTAAAGCTATATCAAAAAATGCTAGTGACATACACATAGAACCATTCGAAGAATACTTAATAATAAGATTTAGAATAGATGGAGAATTAAATGAAATAGCTCGGTTTTTAATGGATATATATCCATATTTATCGTCTGTAATAAAATTAGATACAGCTATGGATATTACAGAAAAAAGAGTTCCACAAGATGGCAGAGTTAATCTAAGTATTAATAATTCATTGATAGATATTAGAGCGTCATGTATACCAACTGTGTATGGCGAAAAGATAGTACTAAGAATACTAAACAGAAATACATTTTTAAAAAAGAAAGAAGACTTAGGTTTTTGTATTGAAGCAATAAATAAAATACAGAATATAATAAATAAAAAATCAGGTATTTTATTAGTGACAGGTTCTACAGGAAGCGGAAAGACAACAACGGTATATTCTATATTAAATGATTTAAGAAATACAAATAAAAATATAATGACTATCGAAGACCCTGTAGAATATAAAATGGAAGGCATAAGTCAAATTCAAGTAAATCATAAATCGGGGTTAAGTTTTGATATAGGACTGAGGTCTATATTAAGGCAAGATCCAGATATTATAATGATAGGTGAAATAAGAGATGTAGAAACAGCTCAGATAGCTATAAGAGCAGCTATAACAGGTCATTTAGTAATAAGTACTATACATACTAATGATGCTATATCATCTATTGCAAGATTAATAGATATGCAAGTACCGCCATACCTTATAAATGCATCTCTTATAGGCATAATATCTCAAAAATTAGTTAAAAAAATGTGTCCAAAGTGCAACAGAAATAAGATTATTAAAGATACTATGGAAATAGATATAAATACTAAATTAGGTGAAGGATGTGAAATGTGTAAAGATAAAGGTTATATAGGGAGAACAGCTATATATGAAATATTAGAAATAAATGATCAAATAAGAAAATGTATCCAGGAAATGAGAGATTCTAAAGATATAAAAGAAATCGCAATAAAAAATGGGATGATAACATTTGAAGAAAGTAGTAAAAAACTAATTAAAAATTAAAATAACTACATTAAAAGAATAAATAATGATAGAAGATATAGATTAAAAGGGAGAACTATTTAATGGGTTTGTATAAATGTGTAGTTTATGATAAAGACAAAAAGAGGAAGAATTTAAAGATAGAATTAGACTCTGAAGAAGAAATTAATAATTATATAAGCATAAATGAATTAACCATGGTTAGCATAAAAACTATAGATAATAAAGAAAGTATAAAACTAAAAGAAAAAGAATTAAAAATTCTGTGTAGGCAAATGGGTATATTGTTAGAATCAGGATGCGAAATTACAAAAATGATAGAGATACTAAGAAATCAATCTAATAACAAAATAAGTAATATATTATCAGAAATAGCTAATCATATTCAAAGAGGAAATTCTATAACTGAATCATTTCAAAAATCAAAATTATTTTCAACATTTTTTATAAGCATGATTAAGGCAGGAGAGGTTAGTGGTAAATTAGATACAGTAATGTATAGTTTAGCTGATTACTATGATAAAGAAGATAAAGTAAAATCTAAAATTAAGACAGTTTCAATATATCCTACAATACTATTAGTATTATCTGCTGCATCAATGCTAATTATAATGACAATGGTGATACCAAGATTTGAGATGATATTTATAAGCAATGGCATGAATCCCCCATTATTAACCAAAATTTTAATAAATATATCTTCATTTATAAGAACTACATATATTTACATAATAATAGTTATTTTAGGTATTATACCTACCTCAATTCATTTCATAAGAAATAGTACTAAAGTAATTCGACTTAAAAATAATTTGAAGTTTAAAACTCCAGTCATAAAAAACATAACCCAATTAGTTATTACAACGAGATTTTGTAGAGCATTAAGTATGCTAGTAGAAAGTGGAGTACAAATTATAGATGCTATAGATATATCTGCAAAAATAATAGACAATAAATTTATTTATGAAAAACTTTTGATATCAAAAGGATATATTGAAAAAGGAAATAGTATAGGACATTCTTTAAATCTATTTAATGTTTTTCCAAAATTATTTATATCTATGATAAATATAGGTGAAGAAAGTGGAAGACTGGAAGAAAGTCTAAAAACTATTGATAGTTTTTATAGTAACGATTTAGATACAAAGATAGAACGAATTATGAGGCTTATAGAGCCTATAATAATATTAATCATAGGGGTTATCATAGGAATATTCATGGTCGCTATGGTGATGCCTATGTTTGATGCAATAGTTTCAATATAAGAGGAGAATAAAATATGAAAAATAAGAAAAGAAGAGCAGGGTTTACATTAGTTGAAATGGTGATAGTTGTAACTATATTAGGAGTTTTATCGAGTTTAGGATTTATGAAATTTGGACAAGTTCAAGAAAATGCAAGATTAAATTCTGATTATGTAGCTGCTTCAAGCTTAGCTACTGCAACAAATTTGGCTTTAAATGATAAATCAGTTACGAAAGATTCAAATGGAGAAGTTAAAATATCGGATTTAGTAGAAACTAAATACTTAAGGATTGAACCAGTACCCCAAAGTGAGGAAGGTGTATTTGAAATAGTTGTTGACTCGGATAGTAGTATAACTATAAAAGTTGGAGAAATTCAATTTTATCCTAAGACAACAGCAGATAGTGTTGATAATCCATAAATTTTACGATAAATATATTGTTCAGGTTAAGTATAATTTTGAAAATTATTAGCTTTATTGGCAGATACTTAATGATTTCTTTATTTAATTGGAACAATAGATTAAGCAAAATATATAATAAATTTATAACTTTAGAGGTGATATTATTAAAAAATTAGTCAATGTTGAAATAAATCACAACTATATAAAAATAACTCTTTTAAGAAAATCAAAAAATGAAATATACATATATAGATCGTCAATAACAGGCATTTCACAACAAGATTATGATATCAATAAACATGCTGTGCTAGTAGCAGAGATTATAAGAAATGAAGTTCAAGGAGTAGAAAAATCTTATAAAGATATAGTTTATAATATCCAAGATGATAAAACTATAATTAGAAATATTGAAGTATTAAATGTTAAGAATAAGAGAGATATATTAAAAATGATAGAATTTGAAATAATTCAATATATTCCTATAAATTTAAATGATTATATTATGAAGTATAAAAAAATCAAATTAAATGAACATAAGTTGAATTTACAAGTTATTTTAATACCTAAATCTATGATAGAACTATGTAATTGCATTTCAAAAAAATTAAAAAGTAAAGCAAGAATATTAAATGTAAATTGTGATATACTTCAAAAGATTTTAAGCTTAAACTTAATTCAAGGGTTTTCTCAAAGTGGTATATTTATTGAGTGCAAGGATAGAGAGTTTATTTTAAACATGGTTAAAGACAACCAAGTATATGAATCTCATGTATTACCTAGAACTATTCATTCCTATGAATCAGTAGTAAATTCAATTAGAGATTTTGAAAATGTATATTATTATGGTAACTATGACCCATTTATTGAAAATTATTTAGGTGATGAATTTATTGTTCAGCCTTTAAGGTTGACAGAAAATATAAAGTTAACAAAAAATGAATCAGTTATAAGTAATGCAGATATAAATCATATAAATAGTATAGGAATGATAATATAATGAGAAATTATAAAACTTTAAATTTTTTTTATGATTATAATAAACCTACATATATAAATAAAATAGCTACATTAAGTATGTTAACACTTATACTTTTAAATTTATCAATTAATATTATAAAATTAAAGAAGTTAGAATCTGAGATGATCAATCATAAATCTGATAGTGTAGTTAATGATGAAGTAGAATATAAACAAGAAAAAAGTATAGATTTAAATCAAATAGAATATATGTACTCTTTATTTGGTGCATCTAATATTAATGAGATGATTATATTAAATGATGATGTACAAATACAAGGTAAATGTACAGATTTAAACATATTGTATGATATTAAGAACATGGATATAGTCAAAAAATCATCAGTAAACAATATAAAAAAAGAAGGGGATTACTATATGTTTACGTTGAAATATCAAACTAGGTGATGAATATGAAGTTAAATAAAATAAAAAAAGAATTATTAAATATACTCATAGTTATTATAACTGGATTAATAATAAATGGAATTATAGTATATCCTATTAAATCTAAGATTAAAAACATAAAGATTGAAAAGGAACAAGTTATTAATAATAACAAGCAAAAAGTAAAACTAGAAGAAATAAATGATAGTATAAGTGATGATCAGTTAGAAGAAGCTGATATAGTATTAAATATAGAAAAAGAATTTAGCAAATTTATTAATGTATTGTATGTTAATAAATTTACTGAATGGGATGAAAATAATAATGAATACACAAAAATTGAATTAAAAGTAAGTGGGAGTGTAGACCAGCTATTTAAGATAAATGATGAAATAAAAAAAATAAAAGGAAATAATAGCATAGAAAATATGCAAATAAATAAAAAAACTAATAATAATGTGGAAACTAAAGAAAGAATTAAAGTCAATATTATAGATTGTGTAATGACATTTAGAGTCGGATAACAAAAAAACTTGAAGTAACTAATATGTTCATATCGATTAGTGATATATATTAAGGAAATTAGTATGAACTTAATTAGAGAAACATAAAGGAATCTAGACTGAACTTATAGAAAATCTATATATAATGCAGTAAATTGTTATATCAAAATTTAACATTATAATAAAAATAATAAAATAATATCATAATTATAGAATCATTGAAGAAAAAATGGTATAATAATAAATTGTACTTTAATTTAAAAAATGAAGGAGTGAAAGTCACATTGTTAGGGAGAAATGAGTTATGCCCTTGTGGCAGTGGCAGAAAATATAAAAGATGTTGTTTAAATAAAGATGTTGTGTTGGAGAGAGCAGGTAGAAAAGTTGTGCTTTCACAAAAGCAATATTCAGAATTATATACAAGAATACAGGAATATGCAAAACAAGATAAATTTAAAGAAGAATGTGAAAAGGCTAAAGAGATGTTTTACATAGTGGAAGATGAAGCAACTAATGAAAAGTTTGAAAGATTCTTTAATACTTATTTTGTACAAGACCATATAATGGAAAGTAAAAAAGTGATGACTGTTGAATTCTATGAAGCCAATAGAGACAATTTAAATACAAAAGAAGTGGAAATACTAAGAAATTTATTTGAATCTTATGTAGGTATTTATGAAGTTAAAGAAGTATTAGACGACAAAATTTTATTAAAAGATTGTTTAACACAAAAGGAAATTTACACAGAAGATGTAAACTTATTAAAAGATTTTAAAGTAGGAAGTTGTATGATAGCTAGAATAGTTAATATCGAAGATACAAGTATACTAATAGATGTAACTATAAGTATATCAAACTCAGTTAAAGATGTTATCTGTAATGATATAGTACAGTTATTCAATCAATATGAAGATTTATACAAAGATATGAAAACTTTCTTAATACATCACACACATATATTATATAAATATATGCAACAATTACTAGATCCAAGTATAGCTGAATATTTAAAACAACAAAAAGAAGCGAAAATGAATAAAGCAACAGAAGAAATAGCATTAACACAAGAAGATGCAAATGAAGATGAGTGTAAAGTATGTTTTGTCCTTAGACAAAATGTTGAACAAGAACATATAGGTTCATGCATAGCGTTTTGGAATGAGTATAAGCAAGTTCATGGAGACGTAAAAGGGTCTGAAAATGGATGGGCTGCAGCAGTTGAGTATCATATGAAAAAAGTTGCAGGAGAAAATATAACACAAGCACAAATATCTAAGAAGTATGAAATAAGTCCTAGTACATTAGGAAAGAGATACAAGGATCTTAAAGTATCTTAAAATTTCATTGAAAATTGGTAATCATTTATTCAGAGTATGATTAAAAAGCCTTATTTAAGAGAATAAATATATGTAAATTAGTTTAGGAATTATATTAAAATATAGTTCCTAAAATTTTGCGCTAAAACATAAAAAATAGCTATATAAAAATTAAATTTTATATAAATTATAAAAAAAGGTTTTAATATATGCGAATAATGTATAAAATAGTAAATATATAAAATGTACAGAAAGAGGTATAGTTATGAGTCTTAGTTTAGGAAGCGCAATAGCAGTATCAACAAATTTTATAAAGTCTAATCCAGCGGTACCTGTATATAAAGGAGAAGAAAATCCAAGTAATTTGTATGCTGTTATTTACCATATAGAAATAGGATATAATGAAGTAAAAACTCAAAAAACTAAACAATATATAATAATAGATTATAAAGAATTTAATTTATCTATAGATGAAAAAAATGAGTTAGTAGAAGTTGCTAAAAAATATTGTGAATCTAATGGAATACCTGAAGATGAACAATTAGAAATAGCTCTTTTAGATAATGAAGAAGCTGAAAACTTCTTAGAAAAAATATTCAATAACATGAAGGTTATAAGAGGTCTTATAACTAAGAAGGACTAAGTAATATGAATTTAGTAGGAATAGAAAATATAACGCCTTATGAGGGTGTAGTAGAGTTTAAAGTATATAGATATGATGATGAAATTGATTTAGGTAATAAAGATTTATTTGTATGTGATTTAAAAGTAGTGATGGTTAAAGTTAACCCTATATATGTAGAAAAGATAGGTAAATCTATAGATGTATTAGCATTAGTTACTAATTTAAACTCAAATGCAAAAAAAGTATCTATACAAAATGAAATTAAAGAATTTATTTTAGACGAGATTTTGGAAGAAAATCTACAAAAAGAGAATATAGATGTTATGTTTATAGAAAGCTAGGTTTAAACCCCTAGCTTTTGTATTGTTTTTAATTAATTTTGAAATTACAAATAGTAAAGCTATTAATAAAAATTATAAATCTAAATTTAAAAATATAAAGAGGAGCAAATACATGATAAGAGTATCTAACTTAAAATTAGGAATAGATGAAGATATATCAATACTAAAGAAACTTGTATTAAAAAAATTAAAATTGAAAGAAAGTGAACTTAAAAAATATAGTATTTATAAAGAATCAATCGATGCAAGAAGAAAAGGTAAAATAGACTTTGTTTATACTGTAGATGTTGAAGTTAAAAATGAAGAGAAATTACTAAAATCGAGTATAAAAGATATTGTTAAAGTAAAAGAAGCAAGATATATAGGAGTAGAAGTAGGAAGTGAAAAATTAAGCCATAGACCAGTAATAATAGGTAGTGGTCCAGCTGGATTATTTGCAGCATTATTATTGGCTCAGAAAGGATATAGTCCTATTTTATTAGAAAGAGGTCTAGATGTTGATAATAGAACAAAAGATATAAATAATTTTTGGCATAATAGAAAGTTTAAAAACAATTCAAATGTTCAGTTTGGAGAAGGTGGAGCAGGAACTTTTTCAGATGGAAAACTTACAACTAGAATAAAAGATATTAGATGTAGAAAAGTTTTACAAGAGCTTGTTAACTTTGGTGCACCAGATGAAATATTATATTCATACAAACCACATGTAGGAACAGATATATTAAAAAATGTTGTTAAAAACATAAGAAATGAAATAATAAGACTTGGTGGAGACGTTAAGTTTGATACTAAAGTAAGTGACATTATAGTAGAAAATAATGAAATAAAAGCAGTTGTAATAAATGATATAGAAACTATAGAATCAGAAACTGTAATTTTGGCTATTGGACATAGTGCTAGGGACACTTACAAAATGCTTCATAAAAGAGGCGTAGGAATAATACAAAAACCTTTTGCTATAGGAGCAAGAATAGAGCACCCACAGGAATTAATAAACAAATCTCAATACAAAGAGTTCTATAACCATCCTAGACTAGGGGCAGCTGACTATAGATTAATAGAGCATACATCTAACTTAAGAACTGCATATACTTTCTGTATGTGTCCAGGAGGAAGTGTAATAGCCTCTGCATCTAATGAGTTTGAAGTTGTAACTAATGGTATGAGTGAACATGCTAGAGATAAGGTTAATGCAAATAGTGCCTTTTTAGTAAATGTACTACCAGAGGATTTTGGAAGTGAGCATCCATTAGCAGGTGTTCAATTCCAAGAAAAATATGAAAGATTGGCATATCAATTAGGTGGAAAGAATTATAACGCTCCAGCTCAATTAGTAGGAGATTTCTTAAATGATAGAGTATCGACATCTCTGGGAAGTGTAGAACCTTCATATAAGCCAGGAATCGAGTTTGTAGACTTAAGAGAATGTTTACCAGAGTTTGTTACAACAGCTATGAAGGAAGCTATAAAATCTCTTGATAATAAATTAAATGGATTTGCTATGCATGATGCAGTTTTAACAGGTGTAGAAACTAGATCATCAGCGCCTATAAGAATAGTTAGGGATGAAGATACATTAGAATCTATAAATACTAAAAATCTATATCCTTGTGGAGAGGGTGCAGGATATGCAGGTGGAATAGTTACAGCAGCAGTAGATGGAATTAAATGTGCTGAAAAGATAATAACTAAATACTCTAATAAATAGATAAAATATAAATTCAAATATCATTAATAAATTATAAAAATTAATATTAAGTTATTTATTAGAATTATCTAAAGCTTCTTTGAGAGCAAAATGCAACAGAAGCTTTAGATTTATTATTTAATACAGTAGAATTTTAAGTTTCATTCTTTGACTTAGGTATAGTACAAATTAAAGATATACATAATAAGAGTATATATAAATACACGTATTCTTTAAAAATGACGAGAACATTTGGTATGGTTTTCAATGTTAAATAACACTATAATTTTATTATTAATTATATAATTAGTAACTTGTTATTTTTTTATTAATCTATATGTTATTTTATGTTATAATTTGATTACAATAGATAAAGGAAAGAGGTAAATTTATGGGAAATATAAAATTTGATTATAGTAAAGCTATAGGATTTTTTAATCAAAATGAAATAGACTCTATGCAATCATATGTAGATGTAGCTCACAAAATGGTGCATGAAAAAACAGGGCTAGGAAATGATTTTTTAGGATGGGTAGAACTTCCAAATAACTACGATAAAGAAGAATTTGATAGAATAAAGAAATCAGCAGAAAAAATAAAGTCAGATTCAGATATTTTATTAGTAATAGGAATAGGAGGATCTTACTTAGGGGCAAGAGCTGCAATAGAAATGACTAGCCATTCTTTCAGAAATAACTTATCTAAGGAAGATAGAAAATCTCCAGAAATATATTATGTTGGAAATAATATAAGCTCAACATACATAATGGACTTATTAGATGTAATAAAAGATAAAGATGTATCTATAAATGTTATATCAAAATCAGGAACAACTACAGAGCCTGCAATAGCATTTAGAATATTTAAAGATTTCGTAGAAAAGAAATACGGAAAAGAAGAAGCAAGCAAAAGAATATATGCAACAACAGATGCTAAAAAAGGTGCTCTTAGACAGTTAGCAGATGAAGAAGGATATGAAACATTTATAATACCTGATGATGTAGGTGGTCGTTTCTCTGTTTTAACAGCAGTAGGACTATTACCAATAGCTTGTGCTGATTTAGATATAGATGCTATGATGAAAGGTGCTCAAGATGCTTGTGAAGAATTTAAAAAATCTGATTTAAAAACTAACCATAGTTATCAGTATGCAGTAGTAAGAAACGTTTTACATAGAAAAGGTAAAGATGTAGAATTACTAGTAAACTATGAACCACAATTACACTATGTAGGTGAATGGTGGAAGCAATTATACGGAGAAAGTGAAGGAAAAGATAATAAAGGTATATTCCCTGCAGCAGTAGATTTCTCAACAGATTTACATTCTATGGGACAATATATACAAGAAGGAAAGAGAATTTTATTTGAAACAGTACTTAATGTAGAAAACTCAAAGAGAAATGTAACTATTGAAAAAACTGAAGTTGATTTAGATGGATTAAATTACTTATCAGGAAAAACTGTAGACTTTGTTAATCAAAAGGCATTTGAGGGAACTCTACTTGCTCATACAGATGGACAAGTTCCAAATCTAATAGTAAACATACCTCAATTAGATGAGTATAACTTTGGATACCTTGTTTACTTCTTTGAAAAAGCTTGTGCAATAAGTGGATACTTATTAGGAGTTAATCCATTTGACCAGCCTGGAGTTGAAGCATACAAAAAGAACATGTTTGCACTTTTAGGTAAGCCAGGATTTGAAAAAGAAAAAGAAGAATTAGAAAAAAGACTTAACAATTAAGGTTAAGTTAAGAATAAAATAATATAATGAAATCATCATTAAGATAGCTTTACTAATTAATGATGGTTTCTTTTTTAATTAAAGAAAATTTAATTTATCTAGTTTTGGGATAAATTATAATTTTCAACTAAGCTTGAGCAAAGTGAATTTTTAAAAAAATAATATATAAATTGAATCTTTATTTAAGTAAGTTTATAGGTTATTAAAATATAAAATTGTAAACAATATAAAATAAGGATAATTATTAAACTTTAGTATTTATTAGGTAGGAGGGATAGTTATGTCGAATAAAAGAGGGCTAGGATTAATTGTTTTAGTTTGTATAATAACGGGAGTATTAAGTAGTTTGCTTACAGTAGAATTAATGAAAGATAGTATTGGAAAAAATGAATCGGATGAAAAATTAACACAAATAGTTGTAAATGACGGTGGAAAGAGCCAAAATATATACCATGCAGTAACAGATAAAGCAATGCCATCTGTAGTGGGTATAACAACAACGACAATAGACAAAAATAATATTTTTGCAATACCTACTCAATCTCAAGGTGTAGGAACGGGAGTTATAGTAGATGCAAATGGATATATACTTACAAACTCACATGTTGTGTCAGATGGTCAAGCTGTAGATGTTAATGTATTATTTAATGATGGTTCTACAACAAAAGGTAAGGTATTATGGAATGATGCACAGCTAGACTTATCAATGGTAAAAGTAGATAAAAAAGGGTTAACTCCAGCAGAATTAGGAGATAGTAACAAAGTTAGAACTGGAGATATAGCAATAGCAATAGGTAATCCATTAGGCCTTGAGTTCCAAAAGAGTGTAACTCAAGGTATAATAAGTGGATTAGAAAGAACTATACAAACAGAAAAATCTAACATGACTGGTCTTATGCAGACAGATGCAAGTATAAATCCAGGAAATAGTGGAGGACCTTTATTAAATGAGAAAGGTCAAGTAATAGGCATAAATACAGCTAAAGCATCACAAGCAGAGGGATTAGGATTTGCAATACCTATAAATACAGCTAAACCAATAATAGAACAAATAATAAAATCAGGAAACTTTGAAAAAGTAATTTTAGGTATAAAAGGAATTGACTTAGCTATATTTGAATCATCAACAGGAAAAGACTTAGAAGCTGAAGACGGCGTTTATATAGCTGAGGTTATAGCAGATACAGCAGCACGAAAATTTGGCATTCAAACTGAAGATGTTATAGTTATGGTTGGAAATGACAAGATATCAACAATGTCAGATCTTAATAAATCATTATACAGATATTCAGTAGGAGATCAAACGGATATAACTATTAATAGAGGTGGAAAAGAAATTAAAATACATGTGAAATTTTAGTTAAAGTAAGATTACTTTCCTTAGAATGTAAATAAAGCGTGGATTATTTAATCCACGCTTTTAATATACTAATTTACAGTTTCTTGTTTAACTTCAATTGAACAGCTTCCTTCACTAGGACATCCAGAACAACCACTACATCCAGAAGAGGTTTGCTTAGATGTTAATTTCTTTAATACAACAGTTACAGACAATATTATAATTAAGCCGCCAATTAAAAGTTCTACTACAGAGCCAGAAGAATTAGGCATAAATAATGCATTTCCTATTATATTAACTATAAATGCTGCAAACCATGCAAGCCCAAATTGATATCCTAATGATATAAGCATCATCTTATTTCCATATTCTTTTTTCATAGTTGCAAGAGCAGCTACACATGGAGTATACAATGCAGAGAATACTAAGAATGCATAGGCACTAACACCAGTAAATACAGTTGGAAGAACAGTGTCTAAATCACCATAAAGTACATTCATAGTATTTACAACTATTTCCTTAGCACCAAGTCCAGATAATATAGCAACTGAATCTCTCCAGTCATTAAATCCTAAAGGAGTAAATATAGGAGCTATAAATTTACCTGCATAAGCTAAGAAACTATCATGTATGTTTTCAGTAAATCCGTTAAAGTTAAATGATGATAGTAACCACATAACAACAGACATTGCAAACATAACAGTAATGACTTTTGATAAAAATCCTTTAGACTTATTCCAAGTATTTTTAAATATAGCATTTAAAGTAGGCATTTTATAATTAGGAAGTTCTAATATAAAAGGCTCTATATCATTTTTAAACGTACCTTTATTTAATACTAATGCTACTAATATAGCAAATACTACACCTACTAAATAAAGTGAAGTAGTAACTAAAGCGGCATTACGAGGGAAGAATATTGCTACAAATGTAGCATATATAGGTAACTTAGCACCACAAGTCATAAGAGGAGCTATAAGAGCAGTTATTCTTCTATCTTTTTCACTTTCTAAAGTTCTAGTAGCCATTATTGCTGGAGACGAACATCCAAGTCCCATTACCATAGGTATAAATGCTTTACCAGATAAACCAACTTTTCTCATTATCTTATCCATTAAGAACGCCGTTCTTGACATATATCCACTATCTTCAAATATAGATATACCAAAGAATAAAGTAAATATTAGAGGGAAGAATGGCAAAGTACCTCCAACGCCACCGATTATACCATCTATAATAAGGGATCTAAACCAAGGGCTAGAATTTGCTAACATAGCATCAGCTGGTGCTGCTATGTAAGTTTCAATAAGTGTAGTTAAACCTTCTTGTAAAGGTCCACCAACCCAATCAAAAGTAAACTTAAATAAAAGTAACAAAGCGCCTATAAATATAGGATAAGCTAAAACTGGATTTAGTACTATATCGTCTATTCTATCACTTATAGATTTCTTTTGATTAGAAGAAGTTTCACTACATTTTTCTAGCATTGCTTCTAATTTTTTATAAGTTTCTACTTCAGAACCAAAATCAGTACAGTAATCAAATTTACTATTAACTGCATTTTTTATTGAATTAGATATTTTATCAATACCGCTTTTCTTCTTTGCTATTACTGGAACTACAGTTACGTTAAGTTCTTTACTTAATTTCTCAATATCAATTTTTATACCTTTAGCTTCAGCTATATCTAGCATATTAAGAATAAGAACTATTGGTTTATTAAATTGCATAAGTTGAGTTGTTAAGTAAAGATTTCTTGATAAGGTAGATGCATCAACTACGTTCACTATAACATCAACATTATCATTTTCTAAGAAATTTTTTGATATTTTTTCTTCATTTGAGAAAGTATCCATTGCGTAGATACCAGGTAAATCTACAATCTTTATATCTTTACCTAAAAATCCTTCTTTTTTATCTATAGTAACCCCAGGCCAGTTCCCAACATATTGGTTTGAGCCTGTAAGTAAGTTAAAAACTGTAGTTTTACCAACGTTAGGATTACCAAGTAATGCTACATTAATCATATATTTCACTCCTTTGTTTTAACGAAATGTTTTTAGCATCAGATTTTCTAAGAGCAAGGTCAAATCCTCTGAATCTAACTATAATAGGATCACCGAACGGAGCAATTTTTTTAACTTCTATCTCAGTGTTATTTATACATCCTAAAGCAAGTAATCTCTTTGCTAACTTTACATTTCCATTTATATTATCAATACTACCCTTTTGACCAACTTTTAAATCGTAAACAGTCATTATTAATACCTCCTAATGAAATTCATTATCAACTAAATTGTAACAGTAATGATTTTAATTGTCAACTAATAATAAATATTCATATGGAATTATATTCTAATGTATATCGTCCGTACTAACTAAATCTTTTATATATAATGTAAAAAAATTAGAATTATGAAGTTAAAAAAGTATTAGTAAAGTAAAAAGTGATTTTTTATGTTAAGAATTAATTTTATACTTGACTTTATGTATAAAAAGCAATATTATAAAATACGAAATATCAAATGATAAATAATATCAATAATGAATAAAATTCAATGATTAGTTATTATCAAAAAAAAGAGATATTAAATGTGAAATTTCTAATTTATTTAGAAACTAATAAATAAATTAGATTATAAAATAAAGGAGGAAGCTTGTTTTGAAAAAAATAAACATAAAAAATACACGACAGATAATTCAAATAACTGTATTGATAACAGCTATAATATCAGCTATAAATCACTATTTGACTTCAATTGATAAATCTATACCATGGATTTCGGAGTCATTATTTCACTATATATGCCCTATATGTGGAGTTACTAGTATTTATCAATTTTTCATATCATCAACACTGTGGGTGGTAAAACTTAAGAGTACATTAGGTATAGTAATAAGCTTAGTAATAATACTAAGTATACTATTTGGACCGATTATATGCGGATTTATTTGTCCATTTGGAGCAATACAAGATATATTATCAAGAATTGGAAAAAAAATATTTAAACGAAAATACAATAACTTTGTACCCAGTGAATTAGATCAAAAACTGAAATATTTAAGATATATATCTTTAGTAGGAACTATTATATTAACAGCATCATCAGGAGTTATAATACTTGAAAAAATAAATCCTTATCATGCATTTTTGGGAATTTTCAATAGAAAAATTAGTTCAATTGGTTTTTTAATATTATGTTTAGTGATTTTAGCATCGTTATTTATACATAGACCTTGGTGTAAATACTTATGTCCATATGGAGCATTTTTAGGTATATTTAATAAATTTAAGGTATTTAGAATAGTTAGAAATGACAGTACTTGCATAGGTTGCAAAAAATGTAATAGACAGTGCCCTATGAATATAGAAATAGAATCAAAAGAAGTAGTTAGAGATTTAAGGTGTACATCTTGCTTAGAGTGCGTAGGAGATAAAGTATGCCCTAAGGATGCAACAATATCTTATACATCAAAAGAGCTACAAGTTAATAAAAAAAGAGAGGAAGTTTGTTATGAAAAATAGTAAAAATAAAGTTATAGCATTAATAGTTTGTGGGATAATAGTAGGTTCGATAGGAACTAGTTTTATAGGTAATTTTGAAGCGAATAATCAACAACAAGTAGATTCAAATGTTGAAAGTGACTCTACAACAGAGAGTAGTGAAATTTCTAATGGAAAATATAAGAATGGAACTTATCAAGGAACTGCATCAGGTTATGCTGAAGATTTAAATGTAGAAGTAAAAGTATCTAATGGAGAAATATCAAAAATAGATATAGTTAGTCACAATGAAACCCCTGGATTTTATGAAAAAGCATTTGAATTAGTACCAAGTGAGATAATAAAAAAACAAAGTACAAATGTAGATGCAGCATCAGGAGCAACATATAGTAGCCAAGGTATAATAAATGCAGTAAACGATGCTCTTAAAGAAGCAGAAAATAAGGAGTATATTAGTGAAAATGAAAATTTAAATGTATCAGATAGCAAGTATAAGGATGGAACTTATCAAGGATCAGCATCAGGTTATGCTGAAGATTTAAATGTAGAAGTAAAAGTATCTAATGGAGAAATATTAAAAATAGATATAGTTAGCCATAATGAAACCCCTAAATTTTTTGAAAAAGCACTTGAATTAGTACCAAGTGAAATAATAAAAAAGCAAAGTACGAATGTAGATGTAGCATCAGGAGCAACATATAGTAGTGAAGGAATAATGAAAGCAGTAGACAATGCTCTTAAAGAAGCAGAAAATAAGGAATATACTACTACAAATGAAGATTCAAATGCATCAAATAAATAAAATATAATAGAAGGATTTTGTATTTATATGAAAAAATTTATAGAAGCTGAAGAACTTATTTTTGGAACAAAGGTATATCAAAAAATATATTCTGATAGTAAGGATGCTAAATTAATATTAAACAAAGCA
Source organism: Romboutsia sp. (assembly GCF_035470145.1). GTDB lineage: Bacteria > Bacillota > Clostridia > Peptostreptococcales > Peptostreptococcaceae > Romboutsia_D. Next base: position 9,295 of record NZ_DATIRC010000190.1, on the reverse strand, counting down.
AATACAATCATGAGAAATTTTGAGGAAAGTTTAAGTTTTTTTAAAGAATATAGTGATGTAAGCAGAGTTAATCAAAATGCTGGAAAAAAATTTGTAAAAGTATCAAAGGATACTTTTGAAATAATACGTAAGTCTAAAAATTTTTCAGAAATAACAGATGGATTATTTGACATAACTATTGCACCTTTAGTTAAAGAATGGGGAATAAACACATACAATCCTCAAATTATTAAAGAAGATAAAATAAAAGAAGTACTTTCACTAGTAAACTACAAGGATATAATATTAGATGAAAAGAATTCAGGCGTAATGCTTGCAAAAGAAAATCAAAAAATTGATTTAGGTGGAATAGCAAAAGGCTATATAGCAGATAAAGTAATAGAATTTTATAAGGAAAGTAAAGTAACTTCAGCAATAATAAATATAGGTGGAAATATTAAAGTCCTAGGAAAAACAAATAAAAATAAATTATGGGATATAGGTATTTATAACCCTAAAAAACATAGTAAAGATATTATATGCTCGATATTAGTAGAAAATTTATCAGTTGTAACATCAGGAGGATATGAAAGAGCATTTATGTATGATGGAGATACTTATCATCATATATTAAATCCATGTACTGGATATCCAGCTAAAACAGATTTAAAAAGTATAACTGTTGTAAGTGAAGATTCTATAAAAGGAGATGCTTTTTCTACATCTTTATTTATTATGGGAAAATATAAAGCTTGTGAGTTTATGAAGAAAAATGGAATTAGTGGTGTAATGATTACCGAAGATACTGAAATTATAGTTACTAAAAATTTAATAGAAAAGTTTAATCTATTTACAGATTATAAAGTTTTAGCTTTTTAAACAACAATAGATGAAAAAAGTATGTCTAGAGTATTAGTAACCATACCATAACTGAGCCCTTTATTTGTTATTTTTAGTGTAGCTACTAAAGGTTATTAACAATTTAAGGCTCAGTTACATTATTTTTGAGAAGAATTTTTTAGATTACTTTTAAAATGGTATTCCAATGTATAAAATTATCATTTATATTAATGACGTTATTAGTTGTAAGTATATTTGTAGAAATATTATCTAAATCATAATAGGTATAATATGGTATAAATTGTAAATTATAATCGTTGACAAATCATAAGATTATTTGTTACTATATATGTAAAAGTATACAATTTTGTAATCGTGGTGATCATTATGGTGAATAGCGAAATAGAAGCATTAAAGAAAGAAATAGAATCATTAAGGGAAGAAATCAACACTTACATAGAATATCCAGACATATTCAAAGAAGAATTAGTTGATTCAAGCAATAAAATAGACATTTTAATAAATAAGTACATAAGTTTAAGTAGTAAATAACCCACATATGTGGGTTTTTTTGTGCTCAAAACTAATAAAATAGAATATGTTAATAGTAAACTGAGAATATTAAATAACTAGATAAGGTTTATTATAAATTTTAAACTTAAGGATGATATTTATTATGGTAAGTAAAATTATAAATTCTATTTTAATTGCTTTATTTTCGTATATTATGCTAAAGATTATACAATATCTTTTAAATAAGTTATTTAAATTCACTAGATTTGATGTAAGATATAAAAATACACTTTGTAGTGTATTATTATCAATATCGTATTATATTATATTAATAATTAGCATAATATTAATACTTAGAGAATTCCAAATAGTAGATGTAACCAAGTTTGGTACTTTAGTTACAGGAGCAAGTATAGTTGGATTGATTGCAGGTGTTGCATCACAAAGTATACTAAAGGATATATTTAATGGATTTTTTATATTATTTGAAAAGCAACTACAAGTTGGAGACTTTGTTGTAATTAATGAAGTATTTAGAGGAACAGTAGAAGAAATAGGACTTAGAAGTACTAGTTTAAGGGATTGGGATTTAAAAAGAATAACTGTTCCAAACGGGAGTATAACTAGTATAAGAAATTATAGCAAAGATAAAATGAGAGTAGTAGTACATGTGAGGGTGTCTTATGAAGAAGACCCTATGAAAGTATTAAGTGCACTAGAAGAAGTGTGTGGTATAATGAATGAAAAATATAAGGATTATTTATGGAGATCTCCATCAGGTGAAGCAAGAAGTCCTTTTAAAATATACGGAGTAACAGATATAGAAGACAATCCAGTTGGAGCAAAATATACCATTACTGGGGTTATAGAATCATATAAATATTTTTCTGCACTTAGAGAAACTAAGCTACAGATACTAATAGTATTTAAAAAGAGTAATGTACATATAGCATATCCTACACATATAAATATATTACATCATGACAATAACAATACAAAAGAGCTATGAATTTTAGCTCTTTTATAGCACATAGGAAATTATATTCATTTTAAAACTTTAAATAAATATAATTTCTGTATATGAGCTACAAAAAAGTCTTCCTTATAAATCTTTAAATTGAAGACTTTTTTATATTATAAATTATAATTTAAGTTGTAAAATGGGGGGATTAATATTATAGGAATAGTAAGCAATAAAGAGATAATAATGAGATTGTTAATAGCCTTGATTATAGGTGGATTAACAGGTTTAGAAAGAGAAAAATCGCATCAATTTGCAGGATTTAGAACCCATATATTAGTATCAGTAGGTTCGTGTATTACTTCAATAACATCATTATCGCTATTTTATGATTATAGTTCATATGCAAATGTAGACCCAGGAAGACTGACAGCTCAAGTATTGTCAGGGATAGGTTTTTTAGGGGCTGGAGCAATTCTAAAAACATCTAATGGAATAAGAGGATTAACTACAGCTGCAGGAATATGGGCAACTGCATGTATAGGAATTACTATAGGTTATGGATACTATGTATTAAGTATATCTGCATGGTTATTTGTAATGATAACTCTTTATATCTTAAAGAATATAGATAAACTCCTATTTAGGAAAAAGCAGACTATATTTAATGTAAAAGTAGACAATATAAATATGATATCTATACTCTATGGAAAGTTCGAAAAATCTCAGATTGATGTAAAAAATATAGATATAGAAACTGAAGGTGAAAATTGTTGGAAGTTAAGTTTTTTTATAGTTTATGATAGAAGAATAATGATAGAGGAGCTAGTAAAAGAATTGAATATGTCAAAAAATATAATAAGTGTAGATTATTTACATTAAAATAATATAAAATAGAAATAATTAGAATTAAAGTTGAGGTGTATGAATTGAAAAAAAGCATAAGAATAATAACAGACGGTTCATGTGATTTTCCACAAGAAGTGTTAGATAGAGTAAACCCAAGTATAGTAGGTATAAATGTAGCGTTTGAAGAAGAAAGCTATATTGGTGGACTCGAAATAAATGAAGAAACTTTTTACAGTAAAATGAGAGAATGTAAGAAATTACCTAAAACTTCAAGTCCTTCACCAGAAAGATTTTTAGAATTTTATAATTGTGAAGAAAGTGAAATTTTAGTATTTACTTTAACCTCAAAGTTATCAAGTACATATTCTAGTGCTGTTTTAGCTAAAAATATGTATTTAGAAGAAAATCCAAATAAAAGAATTGAAGTTATAGACAGCCAAAGCGGATCAATTGGTGTTGCCTTAATGATATTAAAATGTAATGAGTTAATTGAGAGCGGAAAAACTATGGATGAAATATTAGATAGTATAGAAAAATTCAAAGAAGAAATGATATTTTTCGGAGTATTAGATACATTAGAAAATGCTATAAAAGGTGGAAGAGTTAATGTGTTAGCAGGTAAATTAATAAATGCGCTAAACTTTAAAGTTATAATAAAGATAGAAGATGGATTAGTTAAGCCAATAGATAAAGCTAGGGGTGGAAGCAACAGTTTAAAGAAAGCTATTGAGTATGTTCAAAATAATGTAACTAATCAAATACAAAGAACGGTTATAATAGGTCATGCTAATTGTCCAGATAAAGCTGAAAAAATTAAACAATTTATAGATATAAATTTGGATTTTAAGGAAATACTAATAGCAAGTATAGGGCCGATAATGGGAACATTTACATCAGAAGGAGCTATATTGGTATCTGTTTTATAATCTTGAGCGAAATGAATCTTTGAGAAATTGCGTCGGTGATATAAGTAAACCGAATTTTATTGAAGGAGTGAAATGATGGGAGTAGATAGAAATACTATACAAGATAAATACAAATGGCAAATTGAAAAGATGTATTCAACTAAGGAAGCTGTAGAAAAAGATATAGAAAAAGTAAAAGAACTTATATCTAAAGCTAAAGATTATAAAGGAAAACTTGGGGAGAGTTGGCAAAACTTATACGAAGCTTTAAATATATCAGAAAATGCTTCAAAAATACTACAAAACCTATATGTATATACTCATATGAAGCAACATGAAGATACTAGAATAAACGAAAATCAAGCAGTGGCAACAAAAACAGATATGTTATCAACTGAGTTATCAATGGCAACATCATATTTAGTTCCAGAACTGATAGCTATTGAGGATGAAAAACTAAAAGAATACTTAAAGAATGAAAAACTATCTTTTTATGAAAAACATATACAAGATATATTAAGAGAAAAACCTCATACTTTAAATGAAAGAGAAGAAGAAATTTTAGCAGCAACTGCTGATTTATCAGGAATACCTGAAAATGTTTATGATATGTTATCTTTTGCAGATTTAGAGTTCCCTGAAATCGAGGATGAAGAAGGCAATAAAGTTAAGCTTACTCATTCTAATTACTCATTATTTTTAAAGAGTAAAAATGCAAGAGTTAGAAAAGATGCATTTGAAGCTACTTATTCAGTTTATGGAAAGTATAAGAATACTTTTGCATCAACTTTATATGGTGGGATAAAATCAGAAATATTCTATGCTAAGATTAGAAAATATGAATCTGCATTACAAGCATCTTTATTCCAAGATGACATAAGCGTAGAGGTATATAATAACCTTATATATGCAGTAGATGAAAATTTAGGGGCTTTAAATAAGTATATTGATTTAAAGAAGAAATTTCTAGGACTAAAAGATATACATATGTATGATTTATATGTACCACTGACAGATAAATTTGATATGAAGATACCTTATGAAGAAGCTAAAGAAATAATACTTAAAGCATTAAGTCCACTAGGGCAAGAATATTTAGATTTAATTAAAAAGGCATTTGACGAAAGATGGATAGATGTATATGAAAATGAAGGTAAACAAGGTGGAGCTTATTCTTGGGGAAGTTATGACTCTAATCCATATATATTAATGAGTTATAAAGATGATCTTAATTCTTTATTCACATTAATACATGAATTAGGACATTCAATGCATAGTTATTATTCAAGAACTAATCAACCATACTTATATTCAAGCTATAAAATATTTGTAGCAGAAGTTGCATCTACATTGAACGAGTTATTACTTATTAATTATTTATTGAAAAATTCTAAATCTAAAGAAGAGATAATATATTTACTGAACTACTATTTAGAACAATTTAGAACTACAGTATATAGACAAACTATGTTTGGTGAATTTGAAAAATTAACTCATGAAAGTGTTGAAAAAGGAGAACCTTTAACTGCACAAGAATTTACAGATATATACTATAAATTAAATGAAAAATACTACGGAAAGTCAACGATAGTAGATGAACAAATTGGGCTGGAATGGGCAAGAATACCACATTTCTATTCAAACTTCTATGTATATAAATATGCAACAGGATTCTCTGCTGCAAGTGCATTAAGTCAACAGATAATAGAAGAAGGACAGCCTGCAGTAGATAGATATATAACATTCTTAAAGAGTGGTGGGTCTGACTATCCATTAAATCAACTAAGAGCAGCAGGAGTTGACATGCAAAAGAAAGAAGCAGTAGATAAAGCGCTACAAGTATTTAGCAATTTAGTTGATAAGTTAGAAAAAGAGTACTAAAAATAATTTAATCATAAAAATAAATTTTTATAACTATTTAATTATAATATGGTTATTTTTTACATATTCTTAACACAATTTACATCTAGTTAACCTGTTTATAATATTCACTTAACATAACAACAGTATTATTAAGTTGTAAGAGAAACAGAAAATAATAAAAATTGAAATATAAATGGAGGTACGAAAAATGTTTAAGAAAAAAATAGCAGTATTATTAGCAAGTACGGTATTAGTAGGAAGTTTAGCAGTAGGATGTGGAGGAAAAGCATCAAATGAAGATGGAGCAAAAATAACAGTATCAGGGTCAACTTCAGTAGGACCAGCAATGGAAGTATTAGCAGAAAAATACCAAGAACAAAATCAAGGTGTAAGTATAGAAATACAACAAATTGGTTCGTCTGCAGGGGTAAAAAATGCAATTGACGGAACTTCTGAAATAGGTATGGCATCAAGAGACTTAAAAGATGAAGAAAAAAGTGCAGGATTAAAAGAAACTCAAATAGCACTTGATGGTATAGGAATTATAACTCATAAAAATAATGAAATAAAAGATTTAACAACAGCTCAAATAAAAGATATATATACAGGAAAGATAACTAACTGGAAAGAAGTTGGAGGAAAGGATGCTCCAATAGTAGTAGTATCAAGAGAAGATGGTTCGGGAACTAGAGATGGTTTCCAAGATAAAGTAGGATTTGAATCAGAAGAATTAACTAAAGATGCTCAAATAAGTGATGGTTCAGGAAACATAAAGACTACAGTTGAAGGAAATGAAAATGCAATAGGATATATATCTTTTGGATATGTTGATGATGCAGTAAACATGTTAACAGTAGACGGTGTAGAATTAACTCCTGAAAATGTAAAAGCAAATACTTATGCTATAGCAAGACCATTTGTATTAGTTAACAAAGAAGATGTTATATCAGAGCAAGGGAAAAAATTAATAGACTTCATATTAAGTGATGAAGGACAAAAAATCATGGAAGGTAAAGGCTTCATAAGCATAAAATAAATATCCTCATTATAAAAAGGCACATCGTAAGATGTGTCTTTTTGCTATTTTTAAGATACATAAGAAATTTTATTCAAGGAATCGGAGATTTAAGTAAAGTAAAATCTATGTTAAATAATTCGAATAATTTTACATTGGATTAACCTAAATCTAATATAGATTTAACGTTAAACCTATATTATAAAGTTGTATGAAGTCAAGGCTTAATAATTAATGAGAAAATTTATTTATAATATATATGTTTTAGCAAACAGTCTACATGATTTTAATTATAATGTCTAATAATAAGAAATGAACTTAATTTTATATATAATGAGAAAATGTAGAAATTAAATTAAAACTTATATAGTTAATATATTTTGAGGAGGATTTTTATGTTAGTTAAATCTCGAATAATAAATGCAAAACAAAGAGACAATAAAGATGGAAATAAAAATAAGTATATAGCTGAAGCGGTGGCAAAAAACATATTTATGTTAAGTGCTTTAATAGCAGTTGTAAGTTTACTTTTAATAATAGGATTTGTATTCTATAAAGGTTTAACACCATTTTTATTTAAGGGATACTCATTCATAGAATTCATAATAGGATCAGATTGGGTACCGAGTGCAGATAAATTTGGAATATCATCTATGGTAGTAGCATCAATTATTGCTACAATAGGAGCTTTAATAATAGGAGTACCAGTAGGTATATTAACAGCTGTATTTATTGCAGAAGTAGCTCCCAAACAATTAGCAAAGATAATATCACCAGCAGTGGAATTATTAGCAGGAATACCATCAGTTTTATATGGGGTGTTTGGGTTAGCAGTTGTAGTTCCAGGTATACAAAATATATTTAATCTTCCTAAAGGACAAAGCCTTTTAGCAGTAATAGTAGTTTTAGCAGTAATGATGTTACCAACAATAATATCAGTATCAGAAATAGCGATAAGAGCAGTACCAAAAGCTTATAAAGAAGGATCATTAGCACTAGGTGCTTCAAAAATAGAAACTATATTTAAAGTTATGCTACCAGCGGCAAAATCTGGTATATTAGCTGCAGTTATTTTAGGAATAGGTAGAGCATTAGGCGAAACTATGGCAGTAATACTTGTAGCAGGTAACTCACCAGTATTGCCAACATCTTTAATGGATAGTGTAAGACCTCTTACTACTAATATAGCATTAGAGATGGGATATGCATATGGAACTCATCAAGAAATGTTATTTGCAACAGGAGTTGTATTGTTCACATTTATATTAATATTAAATATAGTATTAAACAAACTTTCAAACAAGGTGGTAGATTAGTATGAGAAAGTTAAAAGAAAATATATTAAAATTATTAGTTTATTTATCAGCGACATTTACAGTTATTACATTAGTAGTAATAGTAGGATATATATTTATGAAAGGGATTAGTGGTATAAACCCTACCTTTTTATTTAGTGCTTATTCAGCATCAGGAGATAGTGGAATATTACCAATGATAGTTACGACACTATATACAGTTTTACTTTCAATAGCAGTAGCAACTCCAATAGGAGTGTTATCAGCGATTTATTTACAAGAGTATGCTAAAAAAGGAAAAATGGTAACAACAATAAGATTTGCAACAGAAAGTTTAGCGGGGATACCATCTATAATATATGGATTATTTGGAGGAATATTCTTCGTAGTTACTTTAGGCATGAAATATTCAATATTATCAGGTTCGCTTACAGTAGCAATAATAATATTACCAGTAATAATAAGAACTACAGAAGAATCATTAAAAACAGTTCCACAAAGCTATAGAGAAGCATCATTAGCTTTAGGATCTACAAAGTTTCAAACACTATATAAAGTTGTATTACCAAGTGCAATACCTGGTATGTTATCAGGGATTATATTATCAGTTGGGCGTGTTATAGGAGAGTCGGCTGCAATATTATTAACAGCAGGAACAGTAGCACAAATGCCGGGTGGTATATTTGATAGTGCAAGAACTTTAACTGTTCACGCATATTTATTAACGAAAGAAAAAGGCGATATACAAGGTGCAGCTAGCATAGGAGTTGTATTAATAGTAATGGTGTTATTATTAAATACAATAGCTAAGGTTGTAGCAAAGAAATTAAATAAGGCAAATTATTAATAAATTTACGAGGTGTAAAAATGAATTCAAATAATATAAAATTAAGCATAAATAATTTAGATTTATTTTATGGAGACAATCAAGCATTGAAAAACGTAAAAATGGATATAAAAGAAAAAAAAGTAACAGCTCTAATAGGACCTTCAGGGTGTGGTAAATCAACATTTTTAAGAACATTAAATAGAATGAATGACCTTATAGAAAATGTAACTATAAAAGGAACAATAG
>NZ_DATIRC010000189.1:0-4177 GCF_035470145.1 Romboutsia sp. | reverse complement strand
CCTTGTATAATACATTAATATATCTTCTAAATTTGCTTTATCATAAACTACTTCTTGACCAAATATTTCATAAGCAGATTTGACGTTTGAAGTTAATCCATCGAATCCAAAAGAATTTTCATTGAAAGATACTAATTCCCTTTTTGTATCATCATCTAGCAATCCTCTATTACCTCTTATAATTCTGTGTTTTTCTAATATAATATCTTTTTCCCCTTGAAGTATTATTTTCCCATCATATATAAATACTAAATAATCTGATACCTTATCTAAGTCTGATGTTATATGTGTTGAGTAAAACACAGTTGCTTCTTCTCTTTCTATATGTTCTTGTAATATTTCTAAAAATTCATTTCTAACTAAAGGATCTAAGTTTGCTGTTGGTTCATCCATTATTATTAATTTTGGATGATGAGAAAGCGCCATCGTAAGTTCAAATTTCTTTTGTTGTCCCTTTGAAAGTTCCTTATATGGTTTATTTTCATTTAGTTTAAATTGTTCTAAGTACTTTTTATATAGTTTTTCATCCCAATTTTTATAAAAAATAGATACTCCTTTTTTTATATCTTTAAGTTTTGATTCAGGTACATATCCAGGTATATCTCCCACATATCCAATAACTTCTTTTTTACTTATATCATCTACTTTATATTCTTTTCCAAATATTTTTATACTTCCACTATCTTTAAATAGCATATTCATAATTAATTTTATAGTAGTTGTTTTCCCACTACCATTAGGCCCTATAAAACCTGTTATAAATCCTTTTTTTATTTCTAAATTATCTATACTCAATTCAAATTCATTTAAATTTTTGTTTAAATTTCTAATCTCTATTCCATTCATACCCTAACCTCCTTATACTTCTTCATAAATACTTTTAAATATTTCTAGTCCTTCTTCTAAAGTTACTCCAACAGATTTAGCCTGCCTTATTATTTCCTCTAGTTTACTTTCAATTTCATACATAGCCATTTCTTTTAGTCTTTCAGTATTTTGATGTGCTACAAAAGTCCCTTTTCCTGTAACAGTTTCTGTAAAACCCTCTTTTTCTAATTCTTCGTAAGCTCTCTTTGTAGTTATTATACTTACCTTTAGCTCTTTAGCTAAATTTCTTATAGACGGTAATCCTTCCCCTGGCTTTAAATCTCCATTTAATATTTGAGCTTTAATTTGGTTTTGTATCTGTTCATACAAAGGTACCGCTGATGAATTACTTATATTTATATTCAATTTATCACCTCGATTTCAATACACTGTATATACAGTGTGTATATTGTATATACACACATAATAACACTTATGTTACACTTAGTCTATAGTTTTTTTTCACATTTGCTATTAAAATCATAAATTAAACACAAAAAAAGAAGGCATAATACCTTCTTTAATTTATTTGACTACTATATAATCATGTTCTAATACTTATTTAATATATTCAACTTCTCCATTATTAATATTTATTATTTTATCAGATACTTCATTTGCAAAATCAACATCATGTGTAATTATAAGTATTGTCATACCTTTTACTTTTAATTTCTTCATTATATTAACAACTTTTTTTATAGTATCCTTATCTAATGCTGAAGTTGGTTCATCAAAGCAAAGTACTTTTGGCATTAACGCACACGCTCTTGCTATTGCTACTCTTTGTTGTTGACCTCCTGATAATTCACATGGATATGAATCTATTTTATCTTCTAAATCTACTAATCTTAAAAGTTCTTTTGCACTATTTATAGCTTCTTGTTTTGGAACTTTAAATACATTTACAGGTGATTGTATTATATTTTCAAGTACCGATAAGTGAGGAAATAGGTTGAAATTTTGAAATACCATTCCTATCTTACCTCTTAACTTAGATATATCTTTAGAAGTGTTTATAGTCTCTTTATCCACTATAATTTGGCCACTATCAAAACTTTCAAGTCCATTTATACATCTAAGTATAGTAGTTTTTCCTGCACCTGATTTACCAAGTAAAACACCTATTTCTCCTTCATTTAACTCAAACGAAATATTATTAAGAACTTTATTATTATTAAATGATTTATTTAAATTATTAACTTTTAACATATATACTACCCCCTATAATATGAATATCTGTTTTCAATAACCTTAAATACTTGTGTAATAATTCCTACAAGTATAAGATATACTAACCCTGCACTCATTAAAGGCATTAAACTAACTTCTCTATTAGATGCTATTTGAGCTATTCTTAAAATATCATTAAGTCCTAGTATATAAACTAATGATGTATCTTTTATCAGGGTAATTACTTCATTTGCCATTGGAGGTAATATTCTTTTTATAACCTGAGGAAATATTATTCTTCTATACATATTAAACTTATCGTATCCTAAAACTAAACATGCTTCATATTGACCTTTATCTATAGACTGCAAACCACCTCTGAATATTTCTGCATAATATGCTGCATAATTTAAAGAAAATGCAACTATTGCCGCTGTAAACCTATCAAATACAATTCCTAGTATTGGTAATCCAAAGAATATAAATATTAATTGTAAAAGTAAAGGTGTTCCTCTCATTACAAGTATATATCCTTGTGTAATCGTGCTTATTAATTTATTATTAGAATTTCTTAAAAAAGAAATTATTATACCAAGTGGTATTGATATTACTAATGTTAAAATGAATACTGATAAAACTATTTTAATTCCTTCAATCATTTTTAGTTACTCCTCTCGATGCTTGTATTATTTCATTTTATTTAAACCACTTACTATAGATTTCATCAAAAGTTCCGTCATTTTTCATCTCTTTTAAAGTATTATTAACCTTATCTCTAAGTTGAGTATTATCTTTTTTAAATGCTACTACATAACTTTCTTCTCCAAAGTTATCTTCTAATATATTATATTTTTCTTCTCCTTTTTTACTTATATAATATCTAACTAAAATTTCGTCAGATACTATAGCATCAGTTCTCCCTACTTCTAAATCTCTAATCGCATTATCATAAGTATCATACAGTATTGGAGCCCCTTTATCTAAGCTCTTAACAACATCTACTTCTTTTTCTATAGCGTCTAAAGCTGTAGATCCTTGTTGAGTTCCTAATTTCTTACCTTTTAAATCTGTTTTATTTTTTATATTAGAATCTTTCATTGTCACTATAACTTGTTTATTTTCTAAGTATGGTTCTGTATATGATACAATCTTTTTTCTTTCCTCTGATAAAGAGTATCCATTCCATATAGCATCAATATTTCCTGAATTCAGTTCTGTTTCTTTCATTGCCCAATCTATAGGTTGAAACTTAACATTCATATCTAATCTTTTAAATACTTCCTTTGCTAAATCAACATCAAATCCTACTATTTCTCCATTTTCATCTAAAAATCCCATTGGTACAAAAGTATTGTCTAAACCTACTATAACTTCTTCTCTTTTTTCAGCATTTATATTATCATCCTTTTTACTTTCTTTTGAACAACCTATCGCTCCAAATGTTGATATTGCAACCATTGAAACTATCGCTAATTTTTTGAATATATTTTTCATAATTTTTTCCTCCAAAATGTAATTTTAATTTTTATTGTATTTAGTAAACTATTATTTATCAATTATTTATAGAATCTTTAGGATAAACGTATTAATATAAAATCTTAGCGCGCATAAAAAATTATATTAAAAAAGCTCCCGCCTCTAGCTTAATAGCTAAAGGACGGGAGCTAACTCACGTGGTTCCACCTTTATTTATTAGTGCCTTGCGACACTAACCTCTTTAAGTACGACAAATAAATGTTTATACTCTAGCACTATAACGGGTGCAAGGATACCGGAAACAGCCTACTCAAATACAATTCTTTCGGTGTTCTGCTCAAAGATGTGTTCAAAATAAAATCTAATGCTCCTCTCACCAACCGGAAACTCTCTGTTTTAAGATAACTTATTTTTACTATTTCTTATCATCGCATTTAAAATTTATTTTTATTATAAAATAGAGTATATACCCCTAGATAATATCTGTCAATATTTTTTTAAAAATTCTTATTATCTGATAGTTTTTCAACTCACGTCCGGCACTCTCTTATTATACAAAAGAAAAGATTTCATAAAGTTTCTTATAATTTAAACACTTTATAGATCTATTATTTATATCGATCATAGTTGAAAGTATTCTAATTTAATTTCTTCGTTTTTA
>NZ_DATIRC010000188.1:0-15697 GCF_035470145.1 Romboutsia sp. | reverse complement strand
ATTTATCATTAGTATCCATTCCTTTATGAATATTATACGTTACTATTTTCATATTTATTGCCTCCTGTAAAATATATAAAAAAACCTAGCTTAGTATACAACTACTTTACCAAGCTAGGTTTTTTCTAAAAGTTTTTTATTATTTTTATACATTTATTAATGTTTTATCTCCTTTTTTATTCTAGTGAATTTCCCTTGATTTCCAACAAATACAAATCCCATTTTTCTATATATCTCATCTAGCTCTCTTAAAGTTACTTCCCCATTTTTTAAATTAGCTAAAGTTATTTCTTGTATTTTTCTTGTTGTAATCATCATTAGTTACCACTCCTTTTAAATCGTTTATACTTTATTATATTTTCCACTTATTAGAATTATTACTCATTTATTATTTTTTTTAATATAATTTTCCAAACAATCGTTCCTGTATTTTATTATACTTCAAACAATCGTTCGCTTCAATAGTAAAATTTATTTTTTATGTTTTTTGTTTATATAAATATTTTTTTGTATTTTTTTGTATTTATTTATTATTATTTTATTTAGTTTCAATAATTTATAAAATTTTTTTTTGATAATTTTGTACAAAAATAAATTTATTAGTAGATTTAATGATACTTTTGTACTACTATATAAGTAACTTCAATTTTCTTTTGATTTACAAGTAATTGTTTTTCTTTAGTTTATTGTTGTATTCTTAAAATTTTACAAACTAGCCCTACCAGAAAAGAGTTTATCTAATCTGCAAGGAAAACGTTTATAATACTGCAACTTTTTTGTTGTACAAATATTAACTTTTCCTTTAAAGTTTCTCTTTAATGGAAAAGTTTTTTTAATTTATAAAAAAAATTCACTTTGAGCCACGTGTGGGCGAACCACTTTGATCATGTCACTAAATGCCTAAAAACCAGACATGTGGCTTTGATAATAACTATTTTGCTATTTTTAACTTTAAGGAGGATTTATGAAAAAAGTAGCTGTTATAAGCGCAATTTTAGAAGAACCAGATAAATGTCAACATAAATTCAACGAAGTTGTATCTAGCTTCAAAGGAATTATAAAAGGTAGGATGGGTATTCCTTGTGATGATGAAGGTGTGTCTATTATATGTATTGTAGTACTTGCCGAAATGGATGTCATAAATAGTATGACAGGTAAGCTTGGTAATATAGAACATGTTCTAGTTAAAACTAGTATATCTAAAAAAGAAATTTAGGGGGTGAAAATATGAGTCTTAACTCTACTCCTCAAGGTGTTAGGATACATATTGGATTATTTGGAAAAAGAAACGCTGGTAAGTCTAGTGTAATAAATGCTATAACAAATCAAGAGGCTGCAATTGTTTCAGATGTAGCTGGAACTACTACTGACCCAGTATTTAGGCCTATGGAAATTTTACCTATTGGTCCTTGTGTTTTAATTGATACCGCTGGACTTGATGATACTGGTCACCTTGGTGAACTTAGAATAAATAAAAGCTTAGATGTATTATCTAAAACTGATATTGCTCTTTTAGTTGTAGATAGTAATATAGGAATATCTAAAGAAGATTTGTCCTTAATAGAAAATTTTAAATCTAAAAATATACCTCACATCGTAGTTTTTAATAAAATTGATAAACTTAAAGATAAATCTCAAGTACTAGCAAAAGCAGAAAAATATATAGATTCTCCTATAGTATCTGTGTCTGCTATGAATAAAACTGGAATTGAAAGTTTAAAAAAAGAAATAATTAACGCTATGCCTAAGGGAATAAATGAATTTCAATTAGTAAGTGATTTAATAGAGCCTGATGATTTTATTGTATTAGTCATTCCAATAGATAAGGCTGCTCCAAAAGGAAGACTTATTCTTCCTCAACAACAAGTTATAAGAGATATATTAGATAGTGGTGCTATGACTATTGTCACAAAAGAAGATACTCTAGCATATACTTTATCTAATCTTTCTACAAAACCTAAAATGGTTATAACGGATTCTCAAGTTTTTGAAAACGTTAACAAGGATACACCTTGCGATATACCACTTACATCATTCTCTATATTATTTGCTAGAGCTAAAGGCGATTTAGATGAACTTATTCGTGGTGCTCGTGCTATAGATAATTTAAAAGATGGTGATAAAGTTCTTATAGCAGAAGGTTGTACTCATCATAGACAAGATGATGATATTGGTACTTTTAAAATTCCAAACATGATAAGAAAGAGAACTAAAAAAGATATCACTTTTGACTTTACTTCTGGGATTTCTTTTAGTCATGATTTGACTCAATATGCACTTGTAGTTCATTGTGGGGCATGTATGATGAATAGGTCTGCTATGCTTAGCAGAATCCAAAGTTGTAAAGAACTTGATGTACCTATTGTAAATTATGGCGTATTGATGGCTTATGTTACAGGTATCTTAGATAGAACCTTGGAGGTATTTTAGTTATGATGGATATTGAATATTTAATAAACAAACTTTCAACTACCAATTCTCTTTGCTTTGATGAACTACTTTATTTAATAAAAAATATTGATAAACAGGGTCTTGAACTTAGACAAAATCTTTATAAATTAGCTAGTCATACTCGTGATAAATATTATGGTAATAAAGTTTTTTTAAGAGGTCTTGTAGAAGTAAGTAACTATTGTAAAAGTGATTGCTATTACTGTGGTATAAGATGTAGTAACAAAAATGTTGATAGATATAGACTTGATAAAAAAGATATATTAGATTGTTGTGAAATAGGGTATAAAATAGGATACAAAACATTTGTACTACAAAGTGGAGAAGATTTATATTTTGACGATGATAAAATGTGCGATATAATTTCTTGCATTAAAAATAAATACCCTGATTGTGCTATAACTTTATCTCTTGGTGAAAAAAGTTATGATACATATAAAAAATATTTTTTAAGTGGTGCTGATAGATATTTACTTAGACATGAAACTTCTAGCGAGTCTCATTATAGTAAACTTCATCCATCTAATTTAAAACTCTCTAATAGAAAAGAGTGCTTAGAAAATTTAAAAGAAATTGGATTTCAAATTGGTGCAGGTTTTATGGTAGATTCGCCTTTTCAAACTGATGAGGACATTGTAAATGATCTATTATATTTAAAAGAATTAAATCCTCATATGGTTGGAATCGGACCTTTTATTCCACATCATGATACTATATTTAAAGATTATAAACCTGGTGATTTAAATAAAACTCTTTTAATACTTTCTATTACTAGATTGTTATTGCCTGCTTCACTACTACCAGCTACTACTGCACTTGCATCAATTGATCCTAAAGGAAGAAATATGGGGCTATTAGCAGGGTGTAATGTAATTATGCCTAATCTTTCTCCTTATGAACTTAGAAACAAATATTCTTTGTATGATAATAAGCTTTCTACAGGATGTGAAGCTTATGAATACCATAAGAGTTTAGAAGATACTATTAATAACCTTGGATTAAGTATTGACTATTCTCGTGGTGATAATATAAATTGGAGGCGTGTTAAATGTTTATAAACCATGAACTTATAACTGAATTATTAAAAAAGGCTCAAAATGCAACTAAAGAAGATATAAATAATGTATTAGATAAAGCTCAAAAAAGAGAAAAACTAAATTATGAAGATATTGCAACACTACTTGAAGTTAATGATAAAGATCAGTTAGATAGACTGTTTAAAATAGCTGGTAAGATTAAAAATGATATATATGGTAACAGAGTTGTTTTATTTGCACCTTTATATATATCTAATTATTGTGTAAATGATTGTGTTTACTGTGGCTATCAAAGATGTAATAAATTTAAGAGAAGAAAATTAACTCAAGATGAAATTAGGCAAGAAGTTAAAATACTTGAAAAAATGGGCCATAAAAGACTGGCACTTGAAGCTGGAGAAGATCCAAAAAACTGTCCTATTGAATATATATTAGAATCTCTTGATACTATATACTCTACTTATAATGAAAATGGAAATATAAGAAGAGTTAATGTTAATATTGCAGCTACTACAGTTGAAAATTATAGAAAATTAAAAGAAAAAGGTATTGGTACTTATATACTATTCCAAGAAACTTATCACAAACCAACATTTATTAAAATGCATGGAAAATCTATAAAAAATGATTACTACTACCATTTAACTGCTTTTGATAGAGCTATGGAAGCTGGTGTTGATGACGTTGGTGCTGGTGTTTTATTTGGACTTTCTGATCCTAAATTTGAAGTATTAGGGCTTATGATGCATAATGCTCATCTTGAAGAAAAATTTGGTGTAGGATTCCACACTATTTCTTTCCCTAGACTAAAAAAAGCTGAAGGAATGAGCTTAGAGAATTTCCCTCATTTAGTTGATGATGATATGTTTAAAAAAATAGTTGCTATAACTCGTTTAGCGGTTCCTCTTACAGGTATAATAATGTCTACTCGTGAATCTGCAGAAATGAGAAATGAACTTTTAAAATATGGCGTATCACAAGTTAGTGCTGGCTCTATAACTGGTGTTGGTGGGTATAAGGAAGAAGAAGAAGGAAAAAATGTTGACCAATTTACGCTAGAAGACCATAGAACTCCTATTCAAGTTTTAAAAGAGCTTATTAGTGATGAATATCTTCCTAGTTATTGTACAGCTTGCTACAGAATGGGAAGAACTGGCGATAGATTTATGAGCTTAGCTAAAAGTGGTGAAATACATAATGTTTGTACTCCAAATGCTCTTACTACTTTAAAAGAATTTTTAATTGACTATGGTGATGAAGAACTTCAAGCTATGGGAGATGAGCTTATAAAAAAAGAAATAGAAAAAATTAAAAGAGATGATATAAAACAAATAGTGAATAATAATTTAGTTTCTCTACAAAACGGAGAAAGAGATTTATATTTATAAAATTAAGAAACTGTAGGTAGGTTTGTGTAAAAACAAATTTACCTACAGTTTTACAATTTTCATCAAAAAGATAGCTACTCTAATAAGCTATCTTTACCTTCTAATTCCTTCACTCTATTTTCTAGTTCTTTTATTCTATTTTCCTGATTTTTGTTACCTTTAATTTTAGAAATTAAAAATCGTATAATATTAAAAATTAATGCTAAAAAAGTATTAATATGGCAGTATTAAATAATTGAAAAAAGCTCATATGAAACACCAATAAATGGTTTTATTTGCATACTATACCCCCTATTTTATTTGTCGTACTTAATATTATTATAATACATTTAATCTACACTCTTCAAAGTACTTGCTATCTTTGCTCTTTTACTTAAAGAATACTCTTCAAATTGTACTTATTTAGAACATAATTTTTTAAACAAACATATTTTATATTAAGATTATCAAAACATATATATATAACTTTGTTATAAATTAAGGAAATTCATTTATATTTGTAAAATTATTACTTTTTCCTTTTATTGAATATTCTGAGCAATAGTACTACTATTATATTATAGAAGGAAGTTGTATAAGTTAAAGGAGGAAAATCAGTGAAAACTACAATTAGTAAAACGATTGCTTTTAAACAAAGGGATGAAGATAAAAAAGCTCTAAAGTCAAAATATAAAATTAATAATACCTACTCTAATAACTCTTTTAAAGTTATTCCATATCCTAAATATAAGAAAAAGAAAGAAAAAGGTATTAAACTTGTGAAAAATAATAAACCTCTTTTAATAGTCTTAGGCTTAGTCATGTTTTTTTCTTTACTTTCTTTTATTGATAATCGTATATTAAAAGACAAATATGGTCCAAATGGAAAACCTATAAAATCTGAACTTAGTGCTTCAAATAGTTTAGTGTCTGAAACAGAGTTTTCATCTTACTCTAAAATAATAGAAAGTAAAATAAAAGAGGCTTTGCACTTAAACTCTAAATATACAATAGCCACTAAAACAATGCATAAAAATGGAAGTTTAATTTATGCTCAAGGTGATATTTCTTTAGAAAAAAGTGGAAATGCATCCTTTGATGTAGTGTTAAAAAATAAGAAACCTTATTCATTAGTTATAAATGGTACTGAATACATTAAATAATTAATAATAGTGAATATAGATTTTATAAATAAAAAAATAGAGCTAGATTTAAATTGAATCTAGCTTTGTTTTTTAACGCCGATTACTAAATTCCACTGCATATATTTTCTACTAATTTGCTTAAATTGCAATATTTAAACCTAGTATACATTTTACTAGAATTTTTTTTTCTTTTTCACTTAATATATTTTTTTGTAGTAATATTTTACAGAATCCTAACTTTTCGCCACTATCACTATTTTTTTTCTTTTTTATTTTTGTATTTTCTTTTATGAATAAAGGTCTATAATAATCATAATTATTTATTATATTTTGTATAAAATAATTTAAGTCTATAATCTCTGTATCAAACGTTTTTTTATATGTATCTATACCTTGTGCTAATGTTACACTATCCATTCCATAAAAATCAGACCATTTATTTATGTTTTTAGCTTCTTCTAAATTAAATCCATAGCTTTGTATTTTATCTATTGCTGTGTTTTTACAATTTAGACAACATCCATAACAACTATTATTTTCATCATACCAATCTATTTTATTATTATTAATTATCCTTTGTGCAATTAATTGATTATACTTTTTAAATTTATCATTATCATGTGGCATTAAATTTTCTTGATTTTTTAATACAATAGCTTTTAAATTTTTAGTAGCCATTAACTTTCCAAGTCCATCTTTTCCACAAGATTTATTATTCCTAAATATAATTTTTGCAAAATCAACGTTATTAATTCCTGCCATACCCACTGTAGCTATTTCTATTTTATCATTTTCTAATTCTTTTTTAAGTGATGTATGTATAGATTCATAGTCTTCATTATATATATGAGTTGCTTCTTTTATACTTATATTTTCTTTATCTATGTATACATATACTGGATAATCGCTTTTGTCTTCAAATATTAAATAATCATATCCATTACATTTCATAAAATGTGCAAAATGACTTCCACTTTGTGATAATGAGGTTTTGTTATATACACTTAACCTATTTAATCCTACAACTCCATATCCAGCTAGAGGTGGCGCTTCAAATACCAAATTGTCACCGTTTAAATTAATTTTACATTCGTCATACTGATGCACTGTCTTTACTTTCTTATTATTTAAATTTATATGCAATATTTTTTTCATCAGCTTTCCCCCCTTTATTTTATATTATACCATCAAATATACGAATATTTTGTATTTTTTTGTAATATATTTGATTATATTATAATAAAGAAATCGTTTGTTCCATGTATAATATTTTTATTATGCCTATTTTATATATCTTATTATTATTAATTCTTATCACTGTATTTATTTAAGTATTAATAATAATAAGATAATATTAATTTATTTCTTAATTTACATTGAAGTTAAATATATAAATTCGATATAAACAAAAAAAATTGATGAAATAATCACCAATTCTTTTTTTATTTATTATCTATATTGACAAGTCAACAACAGTTCTTCCAGCATGTTTTCCTGTTGTTATTAAATCTATTTTCTTATTTAATTCTTCTAAAGATACTATATTAACCATATCGTATAAGTTTTCAGGTTTCCATTCATTAGCTAATAAATCCCATAATTTCAATCTTAATTCCATAGGACATTCAACTGAATCTATACCATATAAAGTTATTCCTTTTAGTATAAATGGGAATACAGAACTATTAAACGATATTCCTGCCGCATTACCACAAGCAGTTACTGCTCCACAGTAATTAGTGGTTTTTATTGCAGTTGATAATATATTTCCTCCAATAAAAACTTATTTAGCTATTAGTCTTTTAATTTAGTTTTACATCAAACTAATTATATTTTAAAAATAGTTTTATGTAAAACTTTTTTTGATATAATATACTTAGTATAAGATTTACCTATTTTATGATAAATGTGTTATTATATATAATGATTTAATTTTTTACTTACTATATGATTTAATTTCTAATTAGATTGGAGATTTTTTAATGAATGATAAATACATTATATATTTCGTTAGTAGAACGAAAGCTAATATGATAAAATTTATAGAAAATAAACTTAAACAAAATAACTTAAATGATTTGATTCCTACTCATGGTAATGTACTTACAGCACTTTATGAAAGTAATAAAAAGCTTACTATGAAGGAAATAGCAAGCAAAATTGGTAAAGACAAGTCTACCGTAACAGCTTTAGTTAACAGACTTATAGATTTAGGTTATGTAGAGAAAGAAAAGTGTAGTTGTGATAAGCGTGTCACTTATATAAACTTAACTCAAAAGGCAATGGATATAGAAGATAAATTTAATTATATTTCATCTCAAGTAAAAGAAACTGCTTATAGTAATTTTACAGAAGATGAAAAAAAAGAATTCCTTAGACTTTTAAGAAAACTTAGTACAAATTTTAAAGATGCAACTTAACTTATTTTTATTATTTTAAGTAAGTTTATCTTTAATTTTTTACAATAAATAACTGTATATAAATTTATATACAGTTATTTTAATTTTTGTTAATTTACAGAACTTATCTTAGATGTGCAATAAATAGTTATATCTAGATTGTCATTATTTACTACCATAATTCCGCCACCAACTGTTTCTATATTACCACTGATATTTTCTTTATTTATAGTTGGTACTTTTTCATCAGTTGTTTCTATATTTTTAACTACAGTTGTATATTCTTTATTTAATTTAACATCTTCTATAACGCTATTTTGAGTATTTACAAGGTTTGCTGACTTAATAACTGGTACTGTTTTTATATCATCTAATTTTGATATTGAATTATAGTTTATTTTTTGTATATTACTCATTAATTCTGTTTCATCTTTTGTCACAACATGTACAGTATCATTTTTATTAGTTATACTATTTACTATATCTGATGAAGTGTTTATAATATCTTTTATTGGTTTTAAGTTTTCTTCTTTATATTCAGCTACATTGTGTGTATATTCAATATTTAAGGATTTTAAGAAATCATTTTTTGACCCATCTATGCTTTCTACAACTTGTTTAATTTGAGAATCTTTACTAATGTTACCTATTAAGTTTATAGTTTCATCTTGTAGTACTGTTACTGTTTTTAATTGCATTTTTAGAGGTTCAAATGTTCCATCATCTAATACAACACCTATGTAACGTTCACCCGTTGGATCCAGTTGAAGCGGCCTTCCATTCACTTCATTTTTGTCAACATATTTATTTATTGGCTCTAGTTCTAATATATCAACAGTTTTAGGTTTAATTATTTGTTTTTCTTTATCTATATTTCCTATAACTCCACCTAAGTAACTTGTTGTTATACCTGTAACTGCTTCTGACTTATTTTCTGTTATTTCTTTTATTGCGGTTGTAGGTGCGTGATCTATTAATACATTATACTCTTTTGTATGTAAATTAGTTATTACCTCAACTTCTTTTGTTTTTATTGGTTTTGATACCTCAACTTCTTTTGAGTTATTTGTTAATACTAATTTTTCTTCAATATCAAACCCTTCTATAACATTTACTGTGCTTTTTTCAATGGAACTTATTACATTGCATTGCTCTAAATTTATATCAACATTATCCAAAACATTTTTTTTCTTTATATCTAAGGATGTTTTATTATTTAAAATATCTTCAACATCTACATTCATAATTATTTTTGTATTATTATTATCATTGCATTTAATTCCATCATAATTTATTGTTTTTATTTCTTTATAGTTGTTTTCTATATAACTTTGAATGTCTTTATTGTTTAATCTATAATTACTCCTTCTTGGATAGCTGAAATTTGAATTGTATACATTTTGATAATTATATGTATTTATATTTTTTAATTCTTTAATCAATATATCTTTAAATTTATTATCCTTTATGCTATTAGTTAATATTTTTATCTTGACTATATCATGTAAAGATATTGCCGTTTTATTGTACATTATAATATTGCTATTTATTTTAATTGGATCTTTTTTATCATTTGTTATTTTAATTTTATTTTTTAAACCATCTGTAGTTGTAACTTCTACATATACAGAAAAATTATCTTCATATGGCATGCTATATACTACTTCTTTTATTATCATAAATACTTCTGCTATTGATTTAGTATTGTAATTACTTTGCACTTGTATTCCCTCCTTTACAACCATTTTTTCTTAATAAATACTATCATTTATATGTATGTATAAAAATAGTCTTTTATTACTTTTTAGCAATTAATAAAGACCTATTTAAGTAATAGGCCTTTATTCATTACTAACTATTAAATTTACTTATTCGCAAGTAGACTCACAGCTTGATGATATATTCCATTTGTTACAAACAATACCATTAGGAGTTGTATAAACTACTAACTCTTCTTTTACTGTAGCATAAATTGTTTTATTTATTAAAAGTGTAGCTAATATATCTGCTGTAAATGTATGATCATCATATGTTTGTGTTGGTGTTATACAATCTGCTGATATACATCCTTCAAATATTTCTTCAAATTTTACTCTATGTCTACCAACCGGTAAGCATATTCTTCCAAAGAAATCTACATTTTTAAATCCGTTTCCAGCGCTAGGGAAATCAAATAGTTTTCCATTATATTCAGTAGTTTCTGCTATAAATGGTTTACATCCTATTTTACCTACTACTTTAATTTTCAGACCACATATCCAGAATTCTAAATTTGGCTCAACTATTTTTGTTTTTCTTCCTTCATCACAACACTTAAGATCTGTTACTACATGCCCTTTATATATACTATATATAGGGTGATACTGAATACAGTCACAAATTGGTGATTCTGACGAAGGCGTAAAATTTACAGGTGGTAAATTATCTATTACAACTGGTAATGGATTTGATGTTAAACCTATACAATCATACTTTACTAGTATTTTTTCAATACATATTTCATCTCCAACTTCATAACCTTTATTTGTTTTTATAGTAAATAATACGTCTTTTAAATATCTCATTTGTTCATTTTCAAGACATATACAATCATATATTCTATGACTTAATATAGGTATACACGTTGCATTATTTATATCTCCACATTCTACTTCTTTTGGATCACAACACTCTTTATTACATTGATTTGGTACTGGTGCTGGTTTTTCTGGTTTACATCCACAGCAATCGTGCGGTGGGTGTGGGCATCCACAGTTATCTGGTGATCTTGTTTCATTATCTCTGATTTCTTCACTCATATGAAATATCCTCTCCTGCATAATATTTTAGAAAAGACTATATTCTCTTCTTAATAAAATATATGAAATAAAAGTATACATGTTACTGTTTTAGCCATACATTTTCATACTTTCACTTGATATACGTATAAAATAAGATATTTTAAATATAAATATTAGTATAAGTATTTTTAGGGGGGGATCTTATGCCGTTTAT
Organism: Romboutsia sp.; assembly: GCF_035470145.1. Classification (GTDB taxonomy): domain Bacteria; phylum Bacillota; class Clostridia; order Peptostreptococcales; family Peptostreptococcaceae; genus Romboutsia_D. Next base: position 4,304 of record NZ_DATIRC010000188.1, on the reverse strand, counting down.
AAACAACACAAAAATATTAATTCAAAAATCAAATAATCATTTAAGTTTATTTAACTTAGATAAAAACATTGTATATGATAGTATAGATAGCAATTTTAATAAATTATCTTCTCATAAAATAATGGATGGAAATTATTCTTTTGTAGACATTTGGCTAGATATGAATAATGATGATAGTATATATGGTGTAATAAATGATAAAAAAGGTAAACTTCTTAACGTTAATATAAAAGATGATGTAATTGATAAAACTACAATTATAAAATATGATTATAAAGACTTTTTTATTAAATTCCCTTACATAAAAAATACATCTGAAGGCAATCATCTTATATATTATTCATCAAACAAAAGAAATTTTTATTCTTCAAATTTAATTCATATATATAAAAAAAATGATGTATATGTAAAAAAACAAATTGATTTTATAAAGTACAATATAATGAGTAATTTCATAGTTATTTGGCACAATAATACTCCTAGTATATTTTATTTTAAGCTTATAAATAAAGTTGAGGAATTATTTATGTCTACTTTTAATTTAAACTCTTTTGAATGGTCAACCCCTTTGCAAATAACAAATTCTAAAAAATCTAAAATCTATTTATCTGTTATAAGACACATTGACGATTCTTACCATATAGTTTTTTCTGAGAATAATAACGATCAATACTATTGTCGATATATAAAAGGTTATTTAAAAAATGATAAATTTAATATTTATAAATCAACATTTATAAGAAGTAGTGTTATGTGCTTGTTTCCTCATTTAATTGAATGTAACTCTACTATTTATGCTCAATGGGTAGAGTACCATGATTTATATACTTGTAAATCTAATGATTTAGGTGAAAATTGGAGTATCCCTACTTTATATAAATCTATGACAGACTCACCTTTCTTAAGATATGAATTTAGGTCTAATTATGATAATCATAAAATATATACTCTGTCTACAGTATTTGGATTTAAAGACTGCTTTGATATATATAAGGTATTGCCAAAATATTAATATTATTATAAATGTACAAATAATTAAAATCCAATGCTAAACAAAACGAACTCTAATCATAGAGTTCATTTTGTTGCAATTTATTACTTTGTTATGGTTTAAATTTCTATTGTAGTATTTTCATTATATAATAAATCAATTAAAAGAAGCTTTTTACTTAGTACTTCACCTTTATTTAGAAGTACCTTTATAGCTTCACATACTTGTATAGATGCTATATTAGCTGGAGTAAATGATGGATTTCCAAGTTTGTTTTCTATCTCAGTTTCCTTATTTTTATAAATATAGTTTAATGTATCATCTCCTGGAAAAATAGTTGTAACCTGTCCATACCATCCACTTATAGCTCCATGAATTAAAGGTATATTTAATTCTTTACATGTATCTTGAAGTACAAATCTTACTTTTATATTATCTAGAGCATCAATTGCTATGTCATGATTTTTAAGTATCTCTTTACTATTTTTATTGTTTAAAAACTTATTTACAGGATTTATATATATATTGTGATTTACAGTTTCTGTTCTTTTTTTAGCTATTTGAACTTTACTTAAACCTAAATTATTTTCATCAGAAAATAGTTGTCTATTTAAGTTACTTTCGTCGAAAATATCTCCATCAACCACTGTAATATACCCTATTCCAATTCTTGATAACATTTCTATTATATATCCACCAAGGCCTCCGCACCCTATTACGCATACTTTAAAATCTTTTAATTTTTCATTTTCTTCTATAGTCAATGTTCCAATATTTCTTTTATATCTATTTTTCATAATCAACCACCCCCAACAGGTGGGAATATTGATAATATATCTTCATCTTTAAGCTTCCTGTCAAAACTTCCATCCATTCCATTAAGAAGTAATATTGCAACTTCTTCTGGTTGTATATCTAGTATTTTTAGTATATCTAATATAGTTGTATTGACATCTAACTCAAGTATTTGCTTTTTTTCTCTTCCTTCTCTAAATGTAGCAAATAATCTTACTTCTATTTTCATACTCCACTCCCTTTGTGATATTTTTATATAGTCAATTTTAAAATAAGTCCTCTAATATAAATTTTATCAAATTGTTTTATATTAGAGGACTGTTTTTTATATTAAGACATTATTTTTAAACTCTTAATTTCTAGCAAGTAGAACGTATTGATCCTATATACTCTTCAAGTCCTAATTCTCTTAGAGTTTCATCACAAGGTATTCCTTTTTCATCCCAACCTCTAACTTCATAATACTCAGGAAGCAATTCATCTAATCTATGAACATGACCTTTAGTTGGACCATTTACAATAGGCTCTTCTAATAATCTTTTTGGAAGAGTATCTTGAGAGCTATCTATTCCAGCTCTTAAATTAAATATTTTTTCTAATGTCCATATTCTATCTCCTGCTTGAAGTAGTGTTTCCGGTGTATATATTTCTCCACAAACAGCATTGTACATATCTACATAATCATTAAGTCCAAGACCAAATGTAGTAAATATACATAACCCAAGTGAATCTATTACTGCTGTTAAGTCATGGAATACTTTAGCATAAGCAGGTTTTCCTTCTAATGCTAATTTATCTAATTTTTCTGGGACTCCTAATATTTCAGGATTTATCATATATCCTTTTATGTGACATCCACCTCTATTATTTACTGCGTAAGTTATACCATGACCTTGTATTCCTCTTGGGTCATATGCTGGTAATTCTTGTTTTTTAACTGTCATAGCATATTCTGTTGCATTATATCTTTCACATAATCTATATGAACCTTCTGCTAAGTAAGTTCCAAAGCCTTCTCTTTTACCCATTTTTTTTGTCCACTCAACCATAGCATGAGCATCTCCCCAATTTAGAGATAGCCCATCGGCTTTAATTTCTTCGTCTTTAATATATCCTCTTTGATATAATTCCATAGCTGTCGCAATTGTAGCTCCTGCTGAAATTGTATCAAGTCCGTATTCATTACAAATCATATTAGCTTCATTTATTGAATCTAAATCATATACATCACAATCTGAACCAAATGACCATAGTGTTTCATACTCTGGTCCTCCTACTTCTTTTCCACTCTTTAATTTGACAACTCTACCACAAGCTATTGGACATCTATAACAAGCATGTTTTCTTACTAGTGAATTTTCAGTTAAAGCTTCTCCACTTATTAAATCCGCTTTATCTGTATAAGATTCTTGGAAGTTTCTAACTGGATGTACTCCATTTTCATTTATTATATTTACAAGTACTGCTGTTCCATAAGTAGGTAAACCCCTACCTGCAACTGGATTATTCCTTAATATATTAACTTTTTGAGTATTGACTTCTTTAGCTAATTCCGGACTTGCTACATTTACTTTACCACTTCCATTTACTACTATTGCTTTTACATTTTTAGAACCTAGTACTGCTCCAACTCCACCTCTTCCTGCTGCTCTATCAACATCATTCATAATAGCAGATATTGGTGATAATTTTTCTCCTGCTGGTCCTATACAAAGGACCTTAGCTTTATTATGAACTTCACTTAGTTTATTAGTTACCTCAAGAGATAACATTCCCCAATATTCATTTGCATCTTTTATTTCAACTTTATCATCTTCTATATACAAATAAACTGGATTATCTGATTTTCCTTCTATTATCATCATATCATATCCAGCATTTTTTAATTTAGTTCCCCATTGACCACCTGAATTTGATATAGCTATTGTTCCTGTTAGTGGAGATTTTGTAACAACCATATATCTACCACTTGTAGGCATTGGTGCTGCTGTTAGTGGCCCTGTTGCTATTATAAATTTATTATCAATGCTTAGTGGATCTACCATTGGATCTACTTCATCTATAAATGTTTTTACACCTAGTCCTCTTGATCCTATAAATTTTTGAGCTACTTCTAGATTTAAAGGTTCTACTTCAATAGTTTTATTGCTTAAATTTACTCTAAGTACTTTTCCATTATATCCATACATATTGCAATTCCCCCTAATTATATTATTTTTTAATGATATTAAGGATTAATTATTTTAAATTAGTACCTCTTCTAGAATATAGTTAGTATATAAAAAAGCCCATTACAAAAGAAATACATTTCCTAATCACTTTTATAATAGACTTGAAGTTTCATGAGTTCTAGGAAAGGCTACCAATTGATAACTTTCTCCTTTCCAACATGGAGGCATAAACATTTCTATTTATACCCTACCGTTCTAATAACCATAGCTTAACCTTAGGTACATAGAATCGGAGAACTTAATATATTTTATTTTCTTACCTAAAGAATAGTACTTTTTTTATGTTA
>NZ_DATIRC010000187.1:0-5997 GCF_035470145.1 Romboutsia sp. | reverse complement strand
AATCCCCCTACTTTTATTTTTTTTCTGCTTCTGCTTTAGCTTTGTAGCCATCAAACACTCTTTTGTATTCTTCGTCTGTTAAATCCTCAATGCCCTTGTTAAAAGTTTTCTTAATTGCACTATCTACTGCATCTTTACTTATTCCACTTTTCTTAGCTTCTCTATATATTTTTTCAGCTTTCCCACTTATTGCGTCAAAGCTATCACTTTCAACTATGTTAAGCAACTGTATATATAAATACCTAGTTAAATATGTTTGTATTCCACCCAAATTTTGTATATCATTCGTTCCCTTTAGTGTTAATTCCCTCATAGGACTTGTAAACTGTATTTGCTCACTTGGGTTATCTCCATTTATTACTGTCATTGTAGCCATTTCATTTGTAAAATTTATCATAGGACACAAATTAAATTCTTTTAACAAGCTTGTCGCAGGAACTAAAAAATCACCTAATTCATAATATTTAAACCCTGCGAACTTATTTAATCCACTTTTCTTTAATTCTAAGCCATGAAACTTAACTCTTACTTCCATTAATTTAGTGTATATGTTTTTGCTCTCCATCTAAAACCACTCCTTTTTATTTTGTAGTCATTCCCTTACATTTACCATCTTTTATAATCAAGTATAATCCATTCTTAGCCATTTCTTTAGCTTCTTCAATAGTTATATCATTAATACTTTTAAAGTTTCGCATATCCCCAAAATATCCTTTTTCTTTAGTATTATGTCTACCCCTTAACTGTATTTCTCTTTGTAAATTTCAACATCATCTATCACTGACTTTTGCATCTGTATCAATCTATCTAAGTAAATCTGCTTTGACTTATATTTCCTATACAACTTTTGAACTTTTTCATCAGCTACAACTGCATCATTTTCAGTCCATATTCTTTTTGCTTCTTCTGCATATTCCATGTAAACCCTTACCAATTCACTTTCCAACCACTTCAATTCTTCCATCTGCCCACCACCTTATGTTCAGTAGAGGGAAATTAATCCCCCTACCCTTAATAACCTAAGCTTCTTAACTCATTTTCTAACTCCATTTTTTCAGCCTTTAACATATCAGTTTCCCATTCTGAATTGCTATAACTTTTCAAGCTTCTTTCAACTTCTTCTATTCTACCAACTATTTCCATTCCTCTCAATTCTTCCATTTATATATCCCCCTTTAAATCTCTCTCTGACATAGGCTCGATATATTCTTCTTCCTCGTATTCCTTTTCATTATAGAAGCTTTCTTCATAATCCCCAAAAGTTATGCTAGAGGAAAATAATTCCTCTAGCAATCTATCAGCTTCAAAATTAGATATAGGTTTTTTAGACATTTGCAACACCACCAACTTTATATATAAGTTCATCTCTAAACATAATGCTTACATATCTAGCTTTGTGTTGGATTTCTTTTTCTAAGTCCTTTAGCTTTTCTTCTCTTTCGCAATAGTCCTCATTGTCTGCTTCATCTGTATCAAAAGTTAATTCGCTTCTTTCCCTTAAAATGCTTATTTGTTCTTCTATCATGGAAGATATTTCCCTTTTCATATCTTCTATTTTTTCTATTTCTCTTTCCATTTGTTTTTTAGTCATTTTAAACACCCCTTTTTTAATTTTCAATGAGCTATTTGTTTTTCTTTGTATACTTATTATATCACAATTGAGTACAAAAGATACATTTTATTTAAAAATAAATCGAGAAATTTTCGACAAACTTCTCAATCTTTTCCTTTTATTTTATTTCTATTCCTAGCACTTCTTTTATTTTCTCTTTTTCCAACTTAGTAAATTTCCTATCTCCATTTATCTTCTTATACAAAGCATTTCTTTTTATTCCTAGCACTTCTTCTGCAAATTCTTCAAGTGTGTAGCCTTTTTCCTTTATAGTGAATTTTATATTATCCATTTAAACTGCTCTACCTCCAAATTTCCTAATTTTTTCTTTTCAGTATCTATTTTGAAATTATTAGTTATATAAAAATCTGCAAAATTAGTTTCATTTGTTCCATTCAATACTCTTCCTGTGTCAAAGTATGCACTAAAAACATTAAAACAATTCGTTTCCTCTTTTTTAAAATATTTATCAACCTTTCTCATTTTTAAAGACACACTATCTATGCATTTTTTATTTTTCATTGTTCCAAAAGCATAAGCTACATAATACTTATTTCCTTTGCTATCATAAACAAAACTATCAATTTCAAATCCTAAATATTTATAAAATTTAATAGTTTCTAATTTTCGTATTTCCCATAATTGCACCCATTCTTCATCTTCTGTCAACATACGATTCATATTTATATTATGATAATCTTCCATTCTTTTAATAAAATACTTTTGGAATGGTGTACGTTCACTAATAACTTGTTCCCATACATTATAAAGCAAATCAATTAATTCATTTCCTTTCGTACCATATATATTATTATACATAATATCACCTTTTAAAATTTAACTCAAAAGGGGTTATCTCCCCCAATAAGCTATATATTTTTTCAAACTTTCATTATCTGATAATAATATTTTCTTGCTTCTTTGGCTTCTACTGATTATTTCAATATTAGCAACTTTGTCTATGTCTGCAACATATATCTCATTGTCATTTTCTTTTTTATACTCAATATACATTTTGAATTCTTTTTCTTTGTCGTAATTATAACTTTTGTAATACTGTCCAAAACGAATATCTAATATTTTACCAACTGATTTAGATTCACCATTAAATATTATTTCTAATACATCGCCTCTTTTTAATTTCATGCCTTTTACTTGCGATACTCTTTTTACAAATCTACCCTCTAAAACAACTACATTATTATTTTCTGCTTCTGCTACCTCATTTACATTTTTTTTATTAGTATTTAATAATTCTATTTTTAATTCGTTAAGTCTTTTTAATTCTTGTATATGCTTTTCTATTACTCTTTTTCCACATTCTGTATTTGGGTTTAATATTTCTATCATTAATACATTGTATCTTATTTCCTGCTCTATTGTTGCTTTACCTTCTTTTATTAAGCTGCATAACATTTTTATTTCATCAGTTTTTTTCATTTTTACCCCTCCTTAAAATTCTTTATACTTTATTATATCATAAATGAGTACAAAAGATACTAAAAATTCAAAAATAAATAAAATATTTTATAAAAAAATAAGGACTAAATAAGTCCTAGTAATTTTCCTAACATAAACATTAAATATATAAATGCAACTACTTTCCACATAAAGCCTGTATTTTGAACTCGTAAAGGCTTAGTTGGTCTTATTTCCCTATATAACTTCCATTTATTTTCAATTATATCTAAAGTCATATCATCATTTTGCTTATTTAGCTTATTATATTTTGGCTTATACCTATTTATTTCTACTACTTCCATAATTTGAGCATCTGATTTAGTTTTGTATTTCTGATATTCTATCTTGCAAGTTTCTTTATAACATTTTTGGTCAAGATGTCCCTTATCTCCAAAATGTTGACTTAATCGTTGATCCAAAGTTTGCCCTGTATAACCTATATATATAGTAATATCTGATTTATCTTTAAACCTGTAAATATAAGCCATAAATACACCTCTTTCCCTTTTGAAATCCCATTTTGATAATTATATTATATCACTTTTGCAGATACTTTAAATAGCCTTTGACATCTTCCATTTGAGTAAAGAAACTTTGAGTGAGTATAAGTTTTCCATCTACATCATACTTGCATCTTCCTTTATCCTTTATATCTTGTAAATTAGCATTTTTTATTATCATATCACTATCGACTTTATCAGCAGTCGCTAAGCCTATTCTATGAATAGTATGTGATTTAATTTTTCCTACTGTGTCCTTTGAAGGAATTTGCGTTGCAACTATGAAATAAATTCCATATGCCCTTACTAAGCCCATGCATTTAATTAATTTATCTCTTAATTTTGTATTGTCGCAAATCTGTGACACTTCATCTATTACAACTATTACAGGCTTTATTTTGTCAGCTTCGGCTTCGTTATAATCTATTATATTAAAGTATCCTTTTTCCCTTATTTTATTTGCTCTCTCCTTACCCTCTTTACTTAAACTATCTAACATTTTATTAAATCTATCTTCTTCAAATATACATTCCCTATTGACTTGTTGGTAAATTTCAAACGGTGGCAAATCTGTATTTTTAAAATCAACTAAAATTATTTTCAAATGGTCCTTGTCGTAAGTGAGCATTAAAGAAATTAATATTGTTCTAATTATTGAAGTTTTCCCATATCCTGTAGCACCTGCTATTAACAAGTGATTATTTTTGTAAAAGTCTATCCATACAGGATCATTATATAAATCATATCCTATACATACTCTTAGAGTGCCTTTGCTATTGGTCCATATATATTTATAAGGTAACATTTTAGGCATTTCCAAAGAAGCTAATTTATTTTTATATTCCTGTATTTCTTTTTTCATTTCTTCTAATTCTTTATTTTCTTTCACTTTATCATACTTCTTCTTTATAACCTTTTTATCTTCCTCTAAGTCAACCCAAGCACTTATAAACCATCTACAATAGGCAAATAACCCATTAACTATAGGTGTCAATGCATTAGACATATTATCACCCCTTTAAAGTAGTAAAGGCTAAAGGATTAACCCTCAGCCTATACAATCCCAATATTTTCTAATTTTCTTTTAATATAACTTATATCTGTCCTTAGATATTTAATGTCACACTCCAATTCAGCCATTCCATATTTGCTATTATAGTGATCTCTTAACAACTCACAAACTAACTGTGATGCGTTTCCTTCTTTTATCAGTCGGTTATACTCGTTCTCATATTCTTCTGTGAAGCTTATACCCTTTACCCTTCTACCCTCGACCATCTTTTACACCTCCTATAGCATTTGCATTAAAGTCCCAATAAACCAACCCAACATAATATAACTTGAATATCCTAACATTATTCTTCCCCCTTATCATCTTTGTCTGAATCCCATAAAATTTCATCTACACTTCTATTATTTTCAGCCATCTTAAAATGCCCCCTAATTTATTTATATTTCCATACATAACCACCTGCCGTTTTTAATATACCCTTACAACAACTACATATATTCCCACTTGAAATTCCTGTTTTTCTATATGCTTCACTCAAACTTTCATATTCGCATATAAACTCATTATCAATAGTAAGTTGAATAATAGGCTTCCTTTGGCAATCACTAGGATAGCCATTTCTTTTATTTCTTTCCCTATTATTTTCAGCACGATTAACAATTAATGCAGTTTCATTAGAGTAGCATTTTTCATTTGGGCTTAATATATCTTTATCTATATGCCACTTACTAGGTTCTGATATTAGCCTTTCATAATTTTCCTTAGCTTCTATATCTCTAACATAGTTACTGAAAATCAACCAATCATTAGAAACGTAAGCCCCTTTTTCTCCATAGTACTTATATTCACTACAACTTTCAGAATAGCACCTATAAATCATACCTCGCCACCTACCATAAAGCACGTGTTTCTTATCTTGTCTTCCTAAATCGTACACTCCAACACCACAAACGTTAGGCTTTAAATAATCCCTAACAAATCCCCTTCTTATGCTACTAACACTTGTTCTAGCTTCATAACCACTTTCAAATCTAACTACCCTATAATTAGTATCTTTTTCTATGCTTATTATTTCTAACTCGCTTCCATTTTTCATTGTAAACTTTTTACCAACTGCATACTTATCTGTTAGTTTCATAACTTAATACCCTCTTTTTTTAATAGTTTAAGTATATTATACCACAATTTAAAATGCACCGCGACGTTTATTTACTGTATACCCTCCCAAAACTTCTACTGTTTCAAACTCTAATTCATTTATCAATTTATCCTTTACCATGTAAAAATCATTTTCAAATTCTTCGCCTGCATCTTTGCATACTTGATAAAATTCTGTATAAGTCATTTCTTCTTTAGTTGTCAATATTGCTAATACTTCCCCTGTTTTGCTTTCTAGTGTAAATATTTTATTC
>NZ_DATIRC010000186.1:0-7452 GCF_035470145.1 Romboutsia sp. | reverse complement strand
TTTTTTATTTCCTTAGTGTTTTTTAAAGGTACCTTGCGAGCATATCCCTTTATCTTTTATTTTAAATTTATAAGTTTTTGTTTTAAAAGTTTAAACTCTTCTGCTGTTATAACATTTAAATCATATAGATTTTTTAATTTTATAAGTTCATCTCCTAAAGCTGAATTATATAGACTATAATGATTTTGTTTAATATCTTTTTCATATTTTGTAATTGTGTTATTTATTTCAATACTATTCTTTTTTATAAACTTTTCTTTACTTATTATAAGGTCTTTTGATGTTATTATATTTATTTCCTTTTGAGGAACTTTTTCATCACATATTCTTACACTTTGAACTCTTATTAACTTATCTAAATAGTTTTTAATCATGAGTCCATTTCTTAAACTTAGATTCTTATTATATATTTCACTTATTACGCTATCTAATACACTCTCTGCTTTATTATCTAATACAAATCCCTTATTTTTTAACAAGTACTTAGCTATATTAAATAAAGACTCTTCATTATAATCTTCTAAATCAAACCATACTGGAAATCTATAATTTAAAGAAGGATTAAATAATATTAATTTTCTCATATTATTTATTTCTCCTGATAAAGCAATTACTATTTTATTTTTATTTTTATCTATAAACTTTATTAAAGAAGCCACTACATCTTTATAATTACTTTCATTTAAAATCAAATCTGATTTATCTATTAATAAAACTTTACCTAAGAATTTATTAAATATATCGTCTAGTTTCATGCCTTTATTAATCATTGATATTACTTCCATTATATCCATTTCTACAACTGTCTTAGCTTTTACAATTCCCCTACTATAATACATCTTTGCTAATATATTAAGTACTGTCTTTTTGCCGGTTCCCATTTCTCCTGTTAAAACAATATTCATATATTTATTTATATCCGTTCTTATCCCTAATTTTTCCCTTTTCTCTTTAGCTTTTATGAGTTTATATTGGTTTCTTAAAAATTCTTTAGCATTTTCATTTCCTACTAAATTTTTTAATTTTTCTTCTAAATTAAAATCATTTTCATATTCTGATACATTAATTTTTTCTATATCTTTAGTAGTTATTAAATTCATTTCATATACACTTATATCATCTTCTGCTATTCTTATACTTTGATTTCTGATTAAACTTTCAACATAGTTTCTAACCATTCTACCATTTCCAGATTGTGCATCTGAGCTTTCATATATATCTACAAAACTCTTTTTAAGAGATGTATATCCATTTTTAGATAATTTAAATCCTTTTGATTCTATTAATTTTATAGCCATTTCTAATAATTCATTTGGATTATAGTCTTCAAAAGTTGTCCAAAGTGGAAATCTTGATCTTAAACCTATATTTACATCAAAGAAATCTTCCATTTCTTCTTCATAGCCTGCAAGTATTACTATTACTTCTCTTGAATGATCTTCTATTAATTTTAAAAGAGTCTCTATAGCTTCTGTACCTAATGAATCATTAGCAAGTGTATATGCTTCATCTATAAATAGTATCCCACCAATAGCTTCTTTAAATTTTTCTTCTGTCTTTTTAGAAGTTTCTCCTGGTATTTCTGATACAAAGCTTGATCTATCAGTTTCTATTAATTGACCTACTTTTAATAGACCCATACTATTTAGCATTTCTGCAACTAATCTTGCTATACTTGTTTTTCCTGTACCTGGATTACCTGCAAATACCATATTTAAGTTTTGCTCTATCTTTGTACTAACCCCTGCTGATTTTCTTTTTTCTTGAGCTACTATTAACTTATATTGATTTCTTAAAAGCTTTTTAACATCTTCAAGTCCTATTATTTCACTTAATTTTTCTTCTAAATTAAACTTTGTCTTAACCTTAAAGTTAAAGTTATCTCTCTCTAGCAAATCTATTTGCTTTTCATTATCTGTTAAATATTTTTTAGATGCATCAAGTATTGCATTTTCAACTATATTTCTTACAAACCTAGCATTTCCTAAATCATTTTTACCTGTTATTTGATTTCTTGTAAATAAGTCTATTAAATCATTTTTAATATTTTTCGCTATTCTATATCCTTTTGATTTTGCAATTTTCAATGCTATTTCATACATTTCTACTGGATTATAGTCTTTAAAATGTATTACATTTGGAAACCTTGACTTAAGCCCTGGATTAAAACTTAAAAACTCTTCCATGTCATTTTCATAACCGGCAAATATTACTACTAAATCATCTCTATTATCTTCTATTCCTTTTAAAAGTGCATCGACTATTTCTTTTCCTACTTTATCATCATCACTTTCACATAAGGAATATGCTTCATCTATAAATAAGACTCCTCCTATTGCTGAATTTATTATATCTATAGTTTTCTTTGCTGTATCATTTGTACTTTCACTTACAAAGTCAGCTTTGCTAACTTCTCTATATACGCCTTTTGATAAGATACCTAGAGCATTTAAGTACTCATACGTAATTCTAGCTGCGTTAGTTTTACCAGTACCTGCATTTCCTGCAAATATCATATTCATAGATACATTAGAAGTTTTAAGTCCTAGTCTTTCTCTTATTTTTTGTACTTTATAATTATTTTCTACATTATCTATAAATGTTTTTAATTCCTTCATTCCAATAATAGATTTTAATTTATATTTAGCTTCTTCTAATGTTGGGGTAGTATAATTATTCAAATTAAATACTTCATTATATGTTTTACAATATATTTCATTATTTTCTATATATACAATTACTTTACTTTCCATTTCTATTTCTTCTACTTTTATCAAGTTTCTAATTGGATTATCTAGTTTATAAGAAACATATTCAGATATTCCAAAATTACTATCCGGACTATAGTTTTCTTGTAAGTATTTACATATTCCAAAGTATTCATCTTTTTTATCATTATCGTTTATATCTAAAACTATATCTATCTTTAAATCATGTTCTAAATTTTGTATATTTTCTAATATTCTTCTTTTTACAACTACATTACGTTCATTTTCATCTAATTTTTTTGTGTACAGCACTTTATCTAATTTTTTTATAAATGCATCTTCAACTATTTCTTCACTTTCAATCCCTTCACTTTCATTTAGTGTAAATACTAAAAATTTATTATGACATACTAATTTATTTATTTTATCAATGTCTTGATTGTCAGCTTCTACCATAAATTTATTTTTTATAATATAACTATCGTCTAAATTAAAGCATGAATTTGGAGATATATTTTCTAATGTTTTTATTATTTCTTCAGTGGTATTTTCTATATTTTTAAATAATACGCACTGCGAGTTATCATTTAATACATCATACAGATCTGTTAAAAATTCATTATACCCTAATTTAAAATTATAAGATGCTAAGTTTATTTCTTGTACAAAATCATTTTCTATTAGTTGTAATTCTTTCATAAATTTAAACATTAACCTTATACTTGTTTTTTTTGCTGTATCTTTTTCTCCCCTTAATAGTATTATTCCTTTTTCATCTGATTGAATTTTATATTTAAAGTAATCACATAACTCATTTAAAAACTTTTCTTGACCTATTAATTTTTTACTAAGCTTTTTTTCAATATTTTTAAATTTATCTTGTAAACTCGTATTTTTTTGATGCATTGTTGTACTCCTTTATATTTATGTATTTATATAAGTTTTCCACCATATAACATAATTAATACTTTTACTAAAGAATGAGTTATTTTAAAATCATTATATTCACAACAACATCCACAACTATAATAAGCCTAACACTTGCAAAATATTAAGTGTTAGGCTTATTTAATATGATATTTATTTTATATACTGAACTGCATAAATAATAATTAATTTATACAAATAAGCAAAGCTACTTTTTTAAGCTTCTTTTAAAGATTTTTTATGTAAATACTCCCAATAGTTAGTTAAATCTTTAGAAGCTAGTATTAATTCTTTTGTATATTCATTATCTTGAATAGTTTTTATTTCTTCACAAGATTTTGCTTCTATTATTTCGCCATTTTTTACAACTACAACTTTATCACAATTGTCTAAAACTGTACTTATATCATGGCTTATTAAAATTATAGATATTTTTTCTTTTTCTTTAAGCTCATTTAATAAACTTAGTACTCCATTTTTAGAATCAACATCTATCATAGAAGTTGGCTCATCTAAAACTAAGAAACTTGGATTTGTAGCTATACTTCTTGCAATAGCAACCCTTTGCCTTTCTCCTCCACTTAGTTCACTTGGATATTTGTTTATATAATTTTTAGGGTCTAAGTGAACCTTTGTAAGTATTTCACTTACATATTCTTTTATTTTACTGATTTCATTTTCTATCTTATGTATTTTTATTGGTTCACTTATTATATCTATAACTTTCATGTATGGACATAAAGATGCGTATGGGTCTTGCATTACTAGTCCCATATTTTTATATACACTGGATCTTTTTTTGCCTTTTATATTTAATATATTTTGATTTTCAAAATATATATTTCCACTATCTGCACTTTCTAGGTTGAAAAGTATTTTTATTATAGTAGTTTTACCACTTCCACTGTTACCAATTATCCCTATGCTTTCATTTTTCTTTATTTCAAGGTTTATATTTTTTAGTACTTGCTTTTTTATTTTTTTATTATTTTCCATCCTATAAAAAGACTTATTTAAGTTTTCTATTTTTAATATGCTCATCTTATCACCTTAAACTGCTTTCGCAATTTTTTTATTTTTTATATATAAAACTTCATCACAAAATGCATCTACTAATCTTTTGTCATGACTTACAAATATTATAGATATATTTAATTTTTCTTTTATATTTTTTAAATAATAAAGTATTTCAGCTTCTACTAATAAATCTAGTCCTGTTGTTGATTCATCTAATATTAAAAGCTTTGGATCTGTGCAAAGGGCACAAACCATTGCGAGTCTTTGCTTCATACCTCCACTTAATTGGTGTGGGTATAAGTTAAGCATTTCTTTATCTAAGTTAACCATTTTAAGCAAGTTTCCCACTTTTTCATCAAATTCTTTTTTACTTAACTTAGAAAATCTATATAACTCATTTACAGTTTCACTTATTTTAACAACAGGATTAAAAGAGTTCATAGCAAGCTGAGGAACTATTGAAATATTATCCCATGTAGGCTTACCCTTTAGTTCTTTGCCTTCAAACTTCATAGTTCCACTATAACTTCCACCTAAGTTTTGTATCATCCCCATTATAGTCCATATAATAGTACTTTTCCCACTTCCTGATTGACCTACTATTCCTAATACCTTTGAATACTCTAAATCAAAGCTAATATTTTTAACTATTTCTTTGTTTCCATAAAATATATTCATATCTCTTATTTCTAGCAAATTCATTAAGCCACCTCCTTTTTAGGTGATAGTGAATTTTCAACTATATATCCAATTAAAACAAAGGACATACTTAATATACATATACAAAGACCTGTTGGAACTATCCACCAAATCCATGCATCAGTTAAAAATACATTTCTACTTTGTGCATAATAAAGTATACTTCCCCAACTTTTGATAGTTGGATTTCCAAGTCCTAAAAAGCTAAGTGATGATTCTGTTATTATAGAACCTTTTATTAAAAACATAAATCTATATACTACTATTGGAAATATTTCCTTTAATATATATTTTCTAAGTATATAAAAGTCACTTGCTCCCATTGATTTTATATTTAATATGTAATCTTTATTTTTTATTTTAATTACTTGAGATCTTAGTATTCTAACACTACTTGGCCAATATGTAAGTCCTATTATAAGTGATATACCTATATAGCTACCTCTAAAAAATACTGATAAAAGTATAACCAAAGGTAAAAATGGTATAACTAAGAAAAAATCAGTTATTCTCATTATTATATCTTCACTTTTACCTCCATAGTAGCCTGCACGCAATCCTAATACTACAGCTATTACTATTGATATTATAGAACTTATAAATCCTATAAGTAAGGAAATTCTAGTTCCATATATAACTTCACTAAGTATGTCTTGGCCAATATCATTAGTTCCAAGTAAGTGTGAACTACTTGGCTTTAAAAATGGAAGATTTACTTTTTCATAAGGATTGTATGGAGAAAGTACTTGTGCAAATATTGCAATTAATATAAACATGCTTAATATAGCAAAACTTACTCCTAATACTCTTTTTTCAAATTTGCTTAAGTTTTTTATGTAATTTTTCATACCTTATCCACCACTCTCGGGTCTATATATTTATATAATTTATCAGCTATATAATTTGAAAGAATAACCATAGTCGATATAGTTAAAAAACAGTATTGTATAAGTGGATAATCTCTTGCAATAATTGAATCAAACATTATCTTTCCAAGTCCTGGATATGAAAATACACTCTCCACCACTATAGATCCACTAAATATATATCCAATGTTTAGCATAAATATTGTAAACACAGGTAATAGAGAATTTCTAAGTATATACTTTTTCTTTATGACTTCATCTGGTATAGACTTTACTTTAGCCATAAATATATAATCTTCATTTAACACTTCAAGTACAGAGACCCTCATTTGTATATAAAAACTGCTTATCGATGTTATAACCATAGCTGTTAATGGTAATATTAAATGTGTTAGTACATCTAATAATCTAGTTATAATATTAAAATCTCCATAAACTGTATAAGCTCCAAAGCTTGGGAATATGGTCAATTTAACTGAAAATAATACTAATAAAATCATACTTATCCAAAATAAAGGAAAACAGCTTAAAGATGAAACAAATAAGTTCATCTTTAAGCTTTTTTCTTTTTTCTTCATAGCAGACTTCAATCCTAAATAAGATCCAAGTAGGGTACTTATTATTATATTTAAGGTTGATAATAGCAAAGTCCATAGTGTAGCAGATTTTACTACATCAAATATAGGTAGCTTTTTAGAAAAAGACATTCCAAAATTAAGAGTTATAATATTTTTTATATATTGTATAAATTGAATATATAAAGGTTTGTCTAAATTATAATCACTTATTAACTGAGCTTTTTCTTGAGCTGTTAGCATACCTATATCTTCTCCTACTATATAAGCTAAAGGATTTCCTGGTAACAATTTTGGTAGTAAGAAATTCATAACTATAACTAAAAATATTAAAATTAAGTAATTTATAAACTTCTTATTTTTTTTCATCTCTTATGCTCTTTTCTTTTTATTAAAATATATAAATGCAGCTAGTCCTGCTGCAACTATGCCTGCTCCTCTGTATATAGTGCTATTATCTTTGCTGCTTGATGCTACAACTGAATCATTATTTAAGAAAGAAAATCTATTTATAATTCCAAATCCTTTTTGCATAACCCAATTTTCACCAAAGTTCTTATTATATACATTTATTACATCTTGATTTAATAACGTTATAAAAGGAACTTCTTCTCCAAGTATCGCTTGTAATTCTTCCATTAGCTCTTTTCTTCTCGTTAT
>NZ_DATIRC010000185.1:0-11708 GCF_035470145.1 Romboutsia sp. | reverse complement strand
CCTCCTATTGTATCTTGTGTGAATGAAATAAAAACCACATTCCAAACATTACATTTGCTAAAACTATACTTGTCCAGTTACTTTGTGTTGGAATTGTTATCATAAATGAAATTACTAAAAATAATTCAATTATCGCAGTTGGTACAAATGTTACTCTCCACCAGTTCATATTTAATCCCCCTTATTTATTTAGTAGATAAAATCTTATTAATGTCACCACTGTTTATAGATTGAACTATAAGACAAGCATCTATTGCTTTTGTTACTGTGCTAAGTTGTTTATCTTCTAGTTCTGCTAATATTGGTATTAAATTTAGTATTTTTTCGCTCTTTGACATAAGATCATCTCCTTGTTATACTTTTTATGTGTTTATATTCACATTGTAATTCATTTTTTCGTGAAAATCAACACTAAAAGGAATATTTTTTTGTTTTTGTGAATATACTACTAATGTTTAGTGTTGTAACACACGATAATAAATAGTATAGTTAAAATAAAATAAAATAAATAAATGATAATCTAAAAATGGATAATCTAAAAATGGAGGTTTTTAAAAAATGCATGAAAGGATAAAAGAAATTAGAAAAAACGAGAAACTTACCCAAGCTCAATTAGGTGAAAAACTCGGTACTAGCAGAGACAATATAGCAAACGTTGAAAATAATAGAGTAACTTTAACAGAATTGTTTATAAATCATTTTTGTAGAGAATTTAATGTTAATAAGAAATGGCTTACAACTGGAGAAGGAGATCCATACTTATCTTTTCTAAATAAACAAGATAGTGTATTAACAGAAATTTTTGCAGAAATAACAATAGATGAAAATCATAAATTGAGAACTGTAATAGAAAAATTATCTAAGTTAGATGATGAATACTTAGATGCAATTGAAAAATTAATAGAAGGTTTAATAAAAAAATAAAGAAAACGTCTTAAGACGTTTTCTTTATTTTTTTTAAATATACATGTATAATTGCTAAAATTCTTTCATCTTCTATCCCATTAATCATTTCTATAATATCTTGTTTCATCTCTATATTTCCTCCCCATATAATTATACTTTTATAATATATCTAAAAACATACGTTTGCAACATCTTTTTAAACTTACGTTCTATAATGTTTAGCAATCTAACAATATTTATTTAATATTACCATAAATTTCCTGTCAGAAAATATCCGTACAACGAATATTTTCGACATTTTTGGGTATTTTTCGTTGTATAATGACATATATGAGGTGTATATTAATGATAAAAAGTACTAGAAAGAAAAAATGTCTTACACAATTACAACTATCTAATATGACTAATCTAAGTCAAAGTTACATATCAAGATTAGAGAAAACTGATTTTGTGCATAGTCCAACAATCACACAAATTATAGCTATATCTAAAGTGTTAGATTTAGATCCAGTTATTTTAGCTAAATATTTTATTCGTAAAGAAGAAAATAAATAAAAAAATACCCATATCTAAGTTGATATGGGTATTTTTTTATTTCATCATTTTTCTATATCCATTTGCATTTGCAAATACATAATTATCAATATTATCCATTACTATTATTCCTGGAACATTATTTTTAAATGCAGCACCTAGAAGTTTAGCACCACCCCCCATTACTATTACTGCTTCTGTAGCTATAGGATAGTTTAATTTCAACTCATTGTATATTTTCTTGAATAAATCCATTGATGCTGCTATATTAGGTCTTATATCTTGTTTTTCACCTTTAAAATAAAACCCTTTATCTATATAATCTTGAACCTTGTCTCTAGGAACTTTAACTTCACTTTCAAATCTCTTATCAGTCTCTATAGACTTAGCTATAGTATCATATATATCTATAGTTCCAATATCTATAGAATAAGGCTTTTCTGCTTTATTACTTTTAATTAAAGCTATATCTGTAGTTTTTCCACCTACATCAATTATTACTACATCTCTACTTCCAACTTTATCATATACATCTTTAGAAAAATGCAAGTATCCAGTTACACCTTCTGGGAATACTTGAACAGACTTTATAAATATTTCTCTTTCATTAACTTCATTCTTATATCTTACTTTAAATATTTTTCCTTGAAGCATATTTATTACATCATTTTTATGGTTCGCAAATTGCTTTACAGGTAATCCTAATGCTAAATCTACTACTTCTTCATCTGTAGACTTACATATAGCTCCTATCAATAATGGTATAAAATTTTCTTTTTCAAACTTCTTATACCCTATTTCTTCATCACCTTCACCAATGCAATATGTTATATTGCCTAATTTAATTGTATCTGCAGTACTTCCGTGTGCAAATTTATCTGTAATCTTACTTTCAAATATAACTCCCTCACTAGTCTTAACTGCAAAATTTCCTATATCAATCCCTAATTTTTTAATTGCCATTTTAATCTCCTCCTATTATTTTTCTTCTAAACTTCCAAAATCAAAGTTTTCTGCTGGATCTTCTTCTATTACAGTAGAAGTTTTAGTTTGTGTAGGTTCATTACCTTCATTAAGCATTTCTCGTCTAACTAATTCTTTTATATAAGCAGCAGGTGCACTTTGTTCATTAAGAAATAATTTTATATCTTCTTCATCTTTTTTAAATGTTAAAGATATAATATCTTTAATTTTCCTTCCCCAACTATTTACTTTCATTTCTTCACCTCATTTATTAAATTTATTAAATTTATTATTTTTATTAAATTTAATAATAAAATTATACTATATAATATGCAAATATACAATATTTGTTAATAAATTTATTAAATTTATTATTTTTATTAAATTTATTAAATATTTCTTGATATTTATACAATAAAAAAACCTAGTGCATTTACACTAGGTTTATAATATAATTTACTTGATAAGAACAGTCCAAATTTCTTATCTGGAGTAATAGAAGTTGCACCTTCTATTGCTCCTTTTTTCTGTTATTATTTATAACTTCTTTCATTTGTTCTTTAGATACATAAATCCCTTGATATTCAACTCCTTGATATTTAGCATTAAATAATTTATTATTACCTTCTCCCTTTAACTTCTCTAAACCACTTTCTGGACCTGCAATTATTTCTGATCTTATAGCATCTATTGTCTTATGACCTAGTATAGTATTTATATTAGCTTTAACTGTATTAGGCATTATATCTTTATTTGGTAACTGTGTTACTAGTATAGGTATTATACCAGCTCCTCTACCTTGACTAGCTAATAATTCTAAACATCTTTGATACTCTTTATTGTTCTTATATGCACTTATTTCTTCTATAACTAATAATCTAAATGGCATTTTTCTAACCTTTTTTCTAAACTCCCAAATATCATCACAGTCTGCTTTTTCTATTATAGAGTATCTTTTTTCCATTTCTTCTAATTGATCCATCATAAGATCTTCTATTCCATCAGTTCCATTTTGGTACTGTATAGTGTTTCTAGCATATTGAAAATCTTTTAAATCAACTCTTTTAGTATTAACTATTGCAAACTGTATATCTGATTTAGTTTTACAATTAACTAAATGAGTTAATATTAATCTTAGTGTTATTGATTTACCACCACCAGCACTACCTGCTATATAGCAACCAAAGTTATTTGAGGTAAATAAATCTAATAATATTAAGTTATCATCATAATCATATCCTAGAGGTATTTTGAAATCAGTTCTTTTCATAAGATCTATATCATAATCATAATTCATTTTTTTATTTTTTCTTGATTTAAGCACAACATTGTATTCATTTTTTTCAAATCTCAAGTCTCTAACATTAACATTTAATGCTTGAGCAAATACATCTGACTTCTTTTTAAAATCTTCTATGCTCATTCCAAATGGTACACTAAATTCAAATTCCCTAAAATATTCTGTATCTCTTTTATATTCTAGCTTTGGATATACTTCATCAATATTCTTAAATTTCATATTTTTAAATAGTTTATTAAAATCTATATTCATAGATTTATCAAACTTAATATCTTTAAATAACTTCCATGCTCCTACTACACATTCAAACATACTGTCTACTACTGGAGCAAATATATTGCCACTACTCATTTTTAAATTCCCCCTTTATATTTAACATTCCTCATAGCATTTATCACATAAACATTTCTTTTCTATATAATTTAAACCACTTATCTCTTTCCCACATTCTTCGCAATCAAACACTTCTGCTTCTATACATTTATTACAATATCCATAATTAGCAATATATTCTCTTTTGCTTATTTCTTTATCACAATCTTTACATTTAATAACTTCTTCTTGATCTTGACATGATAAACAAATCAATGGGTTTTTATTTTCTAATGTTCTTATATACTCTTTACCACATTTTATGCACATAGTTATATCTGTTTCCTCATAACACTTACCACATAGACCTCCAAATTCATCAAAATCAAACTTAGTTATTTCTCTGCCACAATGTCTACATACCATAACTTCTTTATTATAATAACATTCGCTACAACATCCCCAACCATTACTATCATCTTTTAAATACTTCTTCCCACAATAAACACAATTTTTAAATCCAAACATATAATCACTCCCCAAATATTAAATTTCTTATATTTTCCATGCTTGTATTTGTGTATTTAACATTCATATGTCTTACTTTTAACCTTTCACCTTCTAAATCACTAACAACTATTAGCGTAGGTATACTTTGCCATTTAGGTTTATGCTTTATTACTTGCTCTTTAAAGCCTTTATATTTAACAACACAATCTTCTAACTTACCACTTAACTGAACTTCTATTAGAAGTCTTTTTATAGCTCCTGTGGATGTTTTAATAACTATATAAGCATCTGGTATAACATTCCCTATAGGTGATACTCTTTCAACTTTAACTACTTCTATATTTGCTTTATAAAGTGCTGCTATAAATTCTGTAACAGTAAGATCATGTGCTAATAATCTTTTACTAGGCTTTTTAGACTTATAAGGATAATAAACATACTGATTAGACTTTTCATTGATATTAAACCTAGCTCTACTAACTAACTTTAGTTCATCCAATAACCTTAATCTTCTTATACATACACTTTCATCTATACCTGGATATATAACTTCTTGTATTTGTGCTCTAGTGCATATCTTACAATTATTTATAAAATCTAATGCTTTTAAATCTCTCTCTTGAATCCTTTTATCTATCTGCATAAGTTCAACCCCTTTGAATAAGTTTATTTCTTCGTGGCTATAATAATATATATGCAATTCGATTAGGATATGTTACTCGGTTTTGAATAAGATATCCTAATTATTTTTTATAAATGATATCTTATTCGTATCATCTAGGTATCTCAATCAAATTTGAATAGGATATCATAAATTTATTTTTTTGAATAAGATATCTTAAATATGTATTTTCCTATGTTTGAAGTGATTCTGATTGTGGGTTTTAGATAGGAGGGAGAATCGACCGACTGTCTAAAAATGATTGCCCACTTTTTAAAATTAATATACATGAAATTTAAAAATATTTTTTAGTAATTTATTCCAGGAGGATTTTTATGAATTTATATAACCATTATGTTTATAGATGGATAGATGTATATGGTAAGGTTATTTATGTTGGAGAGACTAGAAGAAGTCTAGATAAAAGACTAGCAGAACACTTTAGTTGCAATCCTAGATGCACTAATTTTAAAAGAAAAGATATATCTAAGGTCCATAAAATAGAATATCTTAAATTTGATAATGATTATGATGCTATGGAACATGAACGATATTATATAAGTTTATGGAATCCAAGATTAAATAAAGCAGAAAAATACTCTGGAGCAAAACAAGATGATCCAAATAAAAGAACTGACTGGAAAACTAAAAAAGTACTTAGACCTTTATATAAAGATTCATCTGAATATCAAACTAAAAAACTAACTCCATTTGAAAATTTTATTTTTGGATTTATAACAGTAGCATCTGTATTAGCAGTTTTATTATTGTATTATAAATAGACCTATTATTTAGGTCTATTTTTTTATTCAGTTTTTCTTTTTAATAAGTCTATTTCTCTATTATTGTCAATAATTGACTTTTTTTTACTCTTGAAATTATTTTCTTTTTCTGTTAAACTTTTTGTATCAATTAAATTAAAATGTATTTTTTTAATATCAGAATCTTCATTTGTGGTGAATGAAGATTCTTTTTCATTTTCCAATAAATTTAAGTATTCATTATATAAACCTTCAAATGTTCTTATCTTATGTATTAGACATTTATCTAGTGCTTCTACTAATATATCTCTATCCATTGAATTTATTGTATTTATATTTTCATTACTCAATTCTTCATCTGACTTTATAACTCTTTTAAATCTTTTTACCATAGTTACCTTTTCAGATATATATACAACTTCATTTGTATCATGATTTTCTATATGTTCAACACGTTCAGTCACTGGTTCTTCATTTGTAGAAGTAATAGCTACTTCATCTAATGTAAATAATGTATTATATCCTTCTAATGAATATCCTAATTTATGAAGATCTCTTTGTATCTTTAATAAATTAACTCTATATTGTAAAGTCTTGTCCCATTTATATTTTGGATTTCTTCTTTCTTGAAGCCATCCATTTTCTACTAATTGTTTTATGTACTTTCTTATAGTCGCATTAGACATATTTATCATAAGTTCCTCGTTTAATTCTTCTGCTGTTTTATATATCCATCCAGAAGTTTCATCTATCTTAACTTCAACTTGATGTCTTTCTGCTCTATTCTTTTCTTCTCTAACATATCTATCGAAATCATGCATCTTATCAAGCCAGTAGATAAACTGATTTAATATTATAGCTGGTTTAAAATCACCTGTTAGTTCTACTAGCTCCTCTTTTATAACTATTCTTTTTAATTTCTTTAACATCTATTTCACCTCCTTATTTTCTTTTGTTTTCATTTGCTCATGAAGTAAAATATTTACACATTTAGCTATACTTATATTTTCTTTCTCAGACATTTCTTTTAACTTATCATATATTACATTTTCAAAAGTAATACTTATTCTTGTTTTATCTTTTCCAACTCCCATAATGAATCTCCTTTCTTGTGTGGTTCATTTATATTAAATATAATAACCTATGTGGTTCACTAAGTCAATAAATAAATAAATAAAAAGATAAAAAACATTATGATTATAATCTTTGATTATAATCTTTGGTATTGCTGTTTAATTTTTAAAACATGAATTTTAATTTTTAAAACATGAATTTTAATTTTTAAAACTCGAAGTGTAAAATGAGAACTATCGAATTTCAAAAATTAAAATTCGATAGTTTCAACGTTTTGGTATGAAATTAGTTAATTTTAATAAATAGCACAAAATTAAAAATGTGTTTTTATACACACTTACATGTGTTTTAGCATACTATATAGTAGATAAAAATTTAAGGGGGACTTTGAAAATGGATTGTATAAATGTTTCATTAGACTTTGAAAAAGAATGTTTTGTATGTGATATGACTAATAAAAAATGTAACTTTATAGATTGTCAAAAGCTTTGCTTGAACTTTGAAAGTGAAGATGTTTTTTTAAAAGAATTAGAGGAGGAAGAATAAAATGAAAAATATAATAAATCAATTGTTAGCTATAAATTATACTGATTATAATGTTAAGTGTGATTATAAAGAAAAAGCTTATAAAATATTAGATAAACTAACTAGAGCAGAATTATTAAACATAGTAGAACTTGAAAATATGACATGGGTTAATAAAAGTATAGATAAAGAAAATTTAAAACATGAAATATATGAATCTTTAGTTGAGTTTAGATGTGATCGTCAAGTTTTAGGATCTGTAGCGGCACATTCATATAGAAAATTATAGATAATCAAAAGGATCAAGTTTACTTGGTCCTTTTTTATTGTGTCCTGATAAAGAAATATTTAAAAATTTATAGACATAAAAGTATTAGTTTTATGCCTGTATTGAAAATACTAGTTTTCAAAGACTTCTGAACTGACACAATACTGCATCAACAGGATATTAACAGAAAATATCGAGTTATCAACAACAAAAACATATTTATCAACAGAATTTCAATGAAACTAATTTTATAAAATATATAAAAAAATAACCCTATTTTAAAATAGGGTATACTTTATATTTATTTAGTTTTAATTTCATAACTAGCAGTCTTGTAAGTTATAGCTTTACCTGTTGCTTCATCATTATCATATTGAACCACTTCAACTTTATGAGTACCTTTATTTAATGCATCTCCATCTAATGTTAAAGTTGTTTGTGTCATTTCTCCAAGTTGTTCTTTTGTATTGTTCATACCATCTATATATATGTATGACAATTTACTACCATCAAAATCTTCTGCATCTAAACCTATTTGTTCAAGCACTAAATCTTCCTCTGCAAATACAACTGGAATATTACCATCTTCAGAAGTTCCTCCTGCTGTTGATACTATTATTGTTCCATTTCCTAACTCTTCACTAAGTCCTTCTGGTATATCTTTTTTTATAACAGTTTCCTTTTTACTAGTATCTTCAGTAGAAGTAACTTCTTTTGTATTTGAGCAACCTATTAAGCTCATTGATAGCATAGTACATAATGCTAAAGTAATTATTTTTTTATTGATTTTCATTTATTACCCTCCCTGTTTTTTCAATCAATATATAGTATATACTATCAACAATGTCTAATTTTGTAGAAACATATATTTCAGCATAAAAAAAGAAGGTAGCCTAAAAAGACTACCTCCCTAAATTATTCCTTATAAATATCTATAAAAGAATTTTTAAATCCTGCTTTTTCTAAAGCTTTGATTTGTGCATCTGCATTACTACGTTGAGTGTATGATCCACATACTACTCTATAGAATGTACTTGTAGAAGGTTTATTTTCTTCTTTGTATTGTATTCCTAGAGTTTTAAGAGTTGCTTTTGCTACAGCTTTACCAAACTTTATTCTTTCTTCTTTGGTATCTACTATAGCTATATCTTTATCATTGTCTATAAAAGCACATTCTATTATATTAGCAGGGCATTTAGTAAGTCTAATAAATCCATAATAATCTTTACCACTACTATTTTTTCTAGTTTTAACTCCTCTGCTATTTTGACCTAATGCCACTACTTCTTTTTCTATATTTTGAGCTAGAGTTTTTCCTAGTCCTCCACCTATGGTATGATATACCTCAAAGCCATCTCCTCCACCAGCATTAGTATGGAAATCTATTGCTAAATCTGGGTTAAATGAATTACATTCTCTTATTTCTTCATTTAAATTATCATTTTCATTTTTATATCTTGATAATTTAACTTCAACTCCATGTCTTTCTAATTCTACTTTCCAAGCAAAAGCTATATCTAAATTTATATCTGATTCTTTTAATCCGTTTGCTACTGCTCCTGGATCTATTCCTCCATGACCTACTCCACCAAATGTTTTTTTACTCATAATTATTTGCCCTCCATATTTTCTAATTTATTTATTCCAACCTCTAGCATCTTTTTAAGACTATCTGGTATCCACACATCTAATCCAATTAAATTTTCTATTATGCTTAAACCTTCTTTAAATATAAAACCACATATAAAAGTTGAAAATATCATATTAAAATTAGGCATAATCGTTGATATACCTATAAATATTCCAAGTACTATACATTCCCCTATACTTCTAAACATTCCATTTGAACAGGTCCTACTTTTTAATCTGCCATTTTTTGCAGATACAAGTACCCCCGTTATAAAATCTATAGTTATTGCACCAAAGAAAACTAAAAATAGATTTTCTAGTGTTATTTGTTCCATACTTAATCCTCCTTATTGTGCTACATTGTATCAAATTAAAATTTTTGGACAAAATAAAAAGACTAAGCGGCAACTTAGTCTTTAGGATAAGTTTATATATTTAAATTGTCCTTGATATTTTTAATGTTTTTAAGGTTATTCTTAATATACTTTTGAGTAACCTTTGTATCAGTATGATTTAGAATCAAGCTGATAATTTCAAGAGGAACACCCTTTTCTTTAAGTAGATTAGCAGTTGTTCTTCGGAGGCTGTGAGGTGTTAATTTTGGTACATCTATTAATCCTCCAGCCTTTTTAACCCATCCACAAATAGCATGAGGTCCAGCTTTCCTAGGTCCATCTGAACTATATATTATAAAAACATACTCACTTTGAATTTTTTTGATTTTATAATAGTTTCTTAACTCTAGCAATTTTTCTTTAGCTTCATTTGAAAAGGTCAATGTTACTTCTTTAGGGCCTTTCTCAATGACATCAATTTCTCTTTCATCAAAGTCTATATCTGTCCATTTTATATTTAGTAGTGCATTTTTTCTAGCTGCAGTTGATAAAGATAAAATTATATATGTTTCTATTCGTAGATCATTGAGTGTTTTAATTTTACTTTTCATTTTATTTACTTGTTCTTCTTTTAAGAAGTATTTTTCTTGAACTCCTAATTTCTTCACAGGTCTTTCAAAGAATTCTAAAGGATGATTAGAAGTCATTCTTTTTCGTCTTAAAAAATTATAAAAACTACTTATACTTGAACATCTTCTTTTTAGTCTATCTTCATTGTTCCCATGAGTTTTACAATAACTTATAAATTCTTCTATATCTTCCTCTGTAACTTTATCATAAGTCTTATCACCTAAGTACCTAAACCAGGAAAATAAATCTGATTGATAACTATTCAATGTGTTTTTAGAAAGACCTTTGAGCTTATTGTATTCAAGGTATTGCTGATATGCTCTTAGATTATCAAAGTTATATTTACCTTCAATTATTATTCTGTCACTTTTTTTAAGCATAACTTTAACCTCCATCATATTTTATTTGACCATAGTTTTATCATATAGGTAATAAAATATGCATGAAGGTTAATTGTTTTATATAATATCCAAATTAAACATTATTTATGCGCAAACTTACACATAAATTTATGATTTTTTTTAAATAAGAGCATAAAAATAACACCTTATAGGTGTATACTAAATTACTCTACTATTAAATCTTGTCTATTATTTGCTATTAATATAGCATCTATATCTGCTTTAAACTCAGTATATTTTGTTACTACTGCTACATAATCTAAATATCCACCCATAATTCTTAATGCTAAATAATTTGCCATACTACATACCTCCCATTATTAAAAAGTCTACTGCTTCTTGAGTAGCTTGTATATTAGCTTTAAGTTCATCATTTTCCTGTCTTAAAGTTTCTAACTCTTGTGAAATTGGAGCAAATACATTCGGACAATTACTTGCTAAAAAATCTAATGCTTGTGCTAAATTCATAAAATTACCTCCATTGATTTAATTATTTTTATACTTGTTGGTTTAAAACATTTAATCCTAAAACAAATGTTGCTAAATTCGTTTGATAGACTGTATCTTCTAATATACTTATTTTTTCTTTTAAAGTGTTAACTACATTACCTATGTAATTAGTACACTTGATTGTTGATCTAGGCGATAGAACACCACTTTCATTTATGAAATTTGTTTCTCCATCAAATGATGCTAAGTCTAAAGGTGTGCATTCATATACTAATTCTGTTGCTAATTGATAGACTACTGTTACAGGATTAGCTTGTAGCCAAGCTTTAAACCCTGCCACATCTTGTGTTGCTAATTTTGATTTGTTTATTCTAATTCCTATTGATGCATTAGAATATGACCTTATACCTTCTTCGTCTAGTGCATATACATCTTTGAATGTGAATTTA
>NZ_DATIRC010000184.1:0-1741 GCF_035470145.1 Romboutsia sp. | reverse complement strand
CATACGAACCTACCAGGTAGACCAAAGGATATGCCAAACTCAGAGTAATAGCTGCAGCGCTTGAAATAATGAACTGACCACTTGCTCTATTAACAAAAGATGGTGCTCGTGGATACGTAGATAAGTTAACTAAAGAAGACTCGTCTTCCATATAATCAAATGAACTTAAAAGCATCAAATATTGTAATTGATCTGTATACCATTCATCACTTGATACATTATAGTTAAAATTAAAATCTGATGAGTGCAAGCCTAAATAGTTCTGACTATAATCATCTAACCCGATAATAGGACCTTTTTCACTTCCTATAAACATTTGATCAATACTATCTAGTTCAAAGGCCCTCTTTGCATAAATGATAATATCATTTATGGTGATAAAGACTTCGGCAAAAATTTTCATAAAGTTTTGTTGATAGTCACTATTTGTTGTTTTAAGACCTTCTGATTCTAGAACGGTATAAAACTCTTTTTCATCCACTTTTTCACCTATGGACTCACAATATTTATCATAAATTTGTTCTAAAGAGAACTCTAATGATTTCGAATAAAGATACTGACCATTTTGATAGATCGTAACAAAAGCATCATTTTGCGTGAAGTAAACAAAACAATGTGCTTTATTGTCTTGCAGTATCTCTTTTTTATAAAGTGCCTTGTAAAGAAGAGGTGCAGGAACAATAAGATCTATATATTTGGTTTCCTCTTTTATAGGAAGATAGATCTCATCAAGAGATTCGGGTTCAGCCACAAAGATATGGTATTCCCTCTCTTCTCCTGAACTTTCAACCTCAACTGAAGATATGGTATAAGTACTGGCCTGATCCAGACCTAGCTCTTCATACGCTTTGATATCAATAATATCGGCAATATCTTCTTCTGGAATATTTCTACTTATATGTACAGTTGTGCTAATAATATCTTTATTAGTCACATACGATGCAATAAAGTTTGAAGTATTGTAAGTGAGTTTATCTAAAGGTTTAAATAAATCATTTTTAAATGCATAACTTTTACCTGTATATGCATTGAGCGTAACAACATTTTTTACAGTCGATTCTGATGAATTTTTTTTCAAAAACATTTTAAACTTCCTTCCTTGTTGACCAATTATATATGTTATAATATTAAAACAATCTTACAAAATGTAAAACTTTCTAAAAATATAACTTTTTTTAATTATTGATCTTTAATTTAACAGAAAGCACCTATATATAGGCCGTTTATTGTGTCTATGAAAAGCATTCTTTTCTCAAGTTTATAGAAGATTTTAAATAATATAACCGAACTCTTCTAAACTATCTTTATTTTTACTCCACCCTTTTTTCACCGATACATGAAGATCTAAGAATATTTTTTTACCTGAAAAGAGTTCCATCTGTTCACGTGCAAGTTTCCCCACACGCTTGATCCCTGCACCTTTTTGTCCAACGATCATACCTTTTTGTGTCTCTTTTTCAACAACGATAGTCGCATGCACTTTATCTATAGTATCACCCTCTTCTATCTTGTCTATGGTTACATCACTCTCATACGGTATTTCATCACTAAGATTCTCAAAAATAGACTCACGGATCAATTCTTTATAGATGTCCCTTATATGTTCTGTTGTAAGGATCTCAGGGTCATAGAGAAAAGGAGATGTTGGTAAATGCTTGCATATCTCATCAAGAAGTTGTTTTTTCCCTACCTTTTTATTGACGGAAAAAGGAATGATCGCTTCAAAATATTCTTGATATTT